>DAINRK010000025.1:0-18501 GCA_036741855.1 Anaerolineales bacterium | reverse complement strand
TCCTAGGATTGGGCGCGTTTACTTCTGTAGTCGGGGATGCAGGGATTACAATTGCGAATGCCCTGAATGTGCCTGTCACAACGGGCGATTCTTATACTGTGACTGTGGCTGTGGACGCACTTCGTGAGGCAGCTCATGTGATGGATATCCCGCTTCAAGGCACTACTGCAGCAGTAGTCGGAGCGACAGGTGCAATCGGACAGGTATGTGCGGAGTTGCTGGCAGACGATATGGAGCGGCTCTACCTTATCGGTCGCAGACAGGAAGCGCTCGAAGAGTTGCGAGACAAGCTCAAGGTCCGGGCACGAGCCGAGTTGATCACCAGCACAACAATGGATGTTTTGGCGAATGCGCAGTTGATCCTGACCGTAACAAGCTCCATACACGATGTTGTCCGCCCGGAGCATTTGCAGCCAGGCAGTGTCGTTTGTGATGTAGCCCGCCCTCGTGATGTTTCTGCAATGGTAGCGGCGGCAAGAGATGATATATTAGTAATTGACGGCGGAATGGTCGATATACCAGGCCCCGTTAATTTCCACTTTAATTTTGGATTTCCTGCCGGGAAGGCATATGCTTGCATGGCTGAAACGATTGCCCTGGCTTTGGAAGGTCGATTTGAGGATTACACGTTGGGCAAACATTTGACTAGGGAGCGCGTGGAAGAGATCAATGAAATCGCAAAGAAGCATGGTTTTCGCTTGAGCGGGTTTCGTTCGTTCGAGCGTGAAGTGACAGAACAACAAATTGAAACAGTGCGCCGCAATGCGAAGAAGACCCGCAAATTGCTCGCGGTGCACACGTAATATTGGAGGCCGCTTATGGGAAAAGCCCGCCTGTTGGTTGTGGAAGATGATGTCGACATCGGAAACATGCTGAAAATCTATTTCAGCGGTATGGACTTCGATGTGGATGTCGCAGTGCGCGGTTCAGATGCGCTGGAAAAAACAAAACAATCCCTGCCTCATCTGATCGTGCTGGATATCATGTTGCCAGATATTGATGGCTACGAGGTTTGCCGTACTTTGCGGACAAACATGCGCACTAGTCATATCCCTGTGATCTTCCTCACGCAGAAGGATGAGCGTAGCGACAAATTGCAAGGACTTGAGCTGGGGGCGGATGATTACATCACTAAGCCGTTCGATATCGAGGAGTTAAAACTGCGGGTGCAGGGCGCGATTAAGCGTTCTGAGCGGGAGAGTTTAACTGATCCTCGCTCCGGACGACCCGCGGGACGCCTAATCGAGGAACAACTGCGCCGCATCATTCGAGAAAAGGGCTGGGCACTGCTTGATGCAGGCATTAGCCACTTTGAGCCTTTCAAGGATGTATATGGCTTTGTAGCCGGAGACGATGTGCTCCGATTTACATCCTTGATTCTCGGGGAAGTGGTGGATGAACTTGGAAATTCATCTGACTTTATTGGTCATGCAGGTGGTGATAATTATATTATCCTCACAACGGAGGAAAAGGCTGAAGGCATCAAGTCGCGCCTCAAGGAACGATTTAACCAGGAAGTGCAAACACACTATAACTTCATAGACCGTCAGCAGGGATTTGTCCAAACTCCAGCATCCGACGGCACCACTGTGAAAGTGCCATTTATGACTATGGCCATAGGCGTAGTTTCGCCAAGTCAACATTCCTTCGCCGATATTCGTGAGATCACTGAGTTGTCCGCCGAAGCGCGCCGTCAGGATGCCGCGACTGGCGGATAAGGTGATATCTGATAATGTTTGCCGGGCTGGAAGTAGGCCTCGGGTTAGTTATTTTAGCAGCAGTACTGTTTGGCTCAGTACTGTTTGTGCTGATGTTGCGACGCCTGCCGCGTAATTCGCTCTTGGCGCCAGATTCTGTCACTTCTTTTGTTTCCCCTGATACTGAAAATTCAAATGAGTCCGTTTTGATCGTTCAACCTGGTGGGCGGGTTGAATATATCAATGACTTGGCACGCGAATGGTTCGGGCTGCGCACGGATGAACTTACGGATCTAGAGCGATTGATTCGCCGAGTACGCCCAGCGGAAGATCTGCTTAATCTTTGCGCCCGTCAGGGACAAAAAAGACTTTCGATCGGTGGGCGCCTCGTGGAAGCCTCGTCCTATCAAGTACCAGGTCCGTATCCACTGATGCTTGTCACCATGCGAAGTGTGGAGCTCACGACAAACTTGAGCGAGACGAGTACCGATTCATCAATATTAAGAATTATTTCTGACTTTGGCAAAAATGTATCTGCGAGTCTTAACTTGGAAGAAACTCTATACGCGATTTTATTAAATGTATCTCACCTCATCCCGGCAGATATTTTGGAAGTAAAGGTCTGGGATGATTCGAAGCAAACTCTCATTCCTTATATGCTGGAGTCATCAGGCACAGCTCAAGTTGTTCGGGCTGATCATTCCCAATTCGGAGAATTGACAAGCATACTAAATGCCCGCCATAAATCCCTGCTCATTCCAGATATTCGTGTAAGTGATCCATCGCTACCTGTATGGAATGGAAGTTCGCCTGTCAAATCTTACTTGGGTTTGCCGCTAATCGCTGCTAATCAAATGGTTGGTACGTTGGAAATAGGGCATCTTTCTCCGGGAGTCCTTGGGCAACACGATCTTGAGCTCGTTCAGCTAATCTCTACTCAGGCGGCTTATGGGGTTCGTAATTCCATTTTATATGCCAGTGAAAAAAGCCGCTCTGCCGAATTAAGCGGCCTTGCAAACCTTGCTCAAGCCTTTAGTATGGCACAGGATTATACAAACCTGATCAGGCGCCTCATTGAAACCATTACGCCACTGTTTTCGTTTGAAATTCTTGGGTTTTTACTCTACGATGAAAGTAAGAGAACCTTAGAAGGGCAAATCCCATTTCAGGGATTGCCGAAACATATCGTTGAAATTTATCGCACGACCATTGAGCCTGAAAGTGCAGCAGAAAAAATATTGATTAGCCAAGACCTGCTTGCGAGCCGTGACGCTGCTGAAGATCCTGCGTGGCACGCACTTGGTCTACAAAATCTCGCGCAAGCGGCAAGCCTTCGTGAGTCTTTACTTGTGCCTCTCGTTTCAGGGCAGCGATTTGTAGGATATCTCCAATTTTCAAATCATCGAGAGGCAGTTGTTGAATTTTCTGAATCTGAATTGCGTTTGGCGCAAACTGTTGCAAATCAGGCTGCCGGTATCATTGAGAACTCTTTCATTGTTGAAAAGACCCAGCAACAAGCTTTACGTTCTGATGCACTGCGGCGCCTGTCAAATCTAGCCACATCGCTGGCAACGCTTGATGAGATTCTACGCTTCTCAGTTCAGGAACTGGTCCGGTTATTTCAAGGTGATCTTGGGGCGATCTTCCTTCTTGACGAACAAGTGGGGGAACTCCGATTACATCGTGAATCTGTGGTTGGTGCCGCCGCTGATTCGGCCGGACCTCTGGGGCGTCTCCACGTAGATGAACCTCAATATCGCTATACAGTATCAGGAAGTCAGAAGCCATTTCTTTCTGGGCACTTGAGCTCGGACCGCCGCATCCTGCCTGTCTATCGTCCATTAGTTACCGCACTTCAGGTTGAATCAGCCATTGTTGTCCCTCTTTTAATTCGGGACCGTAGCCTTGGCGAACTGATGTTGGGAAGTCGTAAGGCAGAATTCTTCAACAATTACGATTTGCAGGTGATATCAACAGCGGCAGGTCAGCTGGCTTCAGCCATAGAAGATGCCACGCGTGCCACACAGACGGATGAAAGCCTGCGTCGTCGTGTCGAACAGTTGACATCTCTTGCGCGTGTCAGTCGCGAATTAAATTCAATGGTTGATTTGAAATCTCTCTTGGAAATTGTACGAGATGAAAGCCTGCGGGCGACTGGCGCGGACTGTGGCACGATTCTTCTTTTTAACTCAAACGCTTCAACCAGCTCACCAATGGTTACACATTCATTGGGTTGCTCTCTTCCTGAAATTCTCCCAAAGCCTGATCAAAAAGCGATTGAGAGTGGAGAGCCACAATTAATAGATAGTTACCTGGAGTCCGGTGAAACTCCTATTCATAATGGGGTGAGTTCTGCTCTAATAGTTCCAATCATCAGCCAGGGAAAAACAGTTGGTTTGATTCATCTCCATTCCGATCAAGCCGGATTCTTCGATCAAACATCACTGGATGTGGCACAGACCCTTGCATCTCATGCGGCGGTCGCACTTGGCAACGTCCAGCGCTACCAGGAACAACGCCAGCGTTCTGAACTTCTTCGACGCCGAGCTGACACACTTACCAAGCTAACCGAGGTTAGCTACACCTTGAATTTTGAGCTGCCTCTGGAGCAGTTACTGCGCTCAATTGCCAATAGTATTCGTGAATCCACTCCGTTCCAAGCAGTACTTGTCAGTGTCTATGAGCCGGAAACAGGGTTGTTACGCCGTGTGAGCGGTGTAGGTTTTACACCTGAAACTCTGGCTGAATTGATGTCGCGTAAGCAGCCTCTATCCAGCATTCAGCAAATGCTTAAGCCGGAATTTCGTATTAGTCGTTCTTATTTCATTCCAGTGGATGAGGCTCCGATTATTCCTGCTGACGTACATATGGTTACATTGGAGCAGGATGGAAAAGCATCCAAATCTCCGAACAGATGGGATGCCGATGACATTCTTATTGTTCCACTGACAGACAGCCAAAGTGCTTCTCTTGGATTGATGAGTTTTGATAAACCGCGGGATGGTCTACGCCCTGACCTCGCCACGATTGAGACACTTGAAATATTTGCTGCTCAGGCATCGCTTGCCATTGCAAACCATTCGCGTTTCATCCAGTTACGGACAAAAGCGGAAGGGTTGACCGCGGGCATGGAGCGGCAGCAGCGTTTGATCAGCCTTACGCAGAATGATTTACCCATCCTGCTTCGCAAGGATCTGGATCAGACGATTGCAATTCAAAACCTTGATCAAAGAGGGCAACGTGTCCGCGCCGGGCTTGCCATTACAGAATCTGTAAGCCGGCAGTTGGATGCGTCCTCTGCACTACAGGCGCTTGGGCGCGAGACGCTTACCCAGCTTGGAATGTCCGTCGCTCTGGTGGCTGAGACAACGGGAGAGGGTCCAAGGCTGCTGCACGTGTTGGGAAGCATACCA
Source organism: Anaerolineales bacterium (assembly GCA_036741855.1). Taxonomy (GTDB): domain Bacteria; phylum Chloroflexota; class Anaerolineae; order Anaerolineales; family Villigracilaceae; genus Defluviilinea. The sequence goes on along the minus strand of DAINRK010000025.1, from coordinate 13,391 downwards.
CGTGCTACAAGCCCGGAGGCGTTGTTTGGGCAGCGGAATCCACTTCGAGCTTGTTTACAGAGCGGCGAAGCCATCCTGATTTCGAATCTCGATGAAAATCTTGAATGGCGTGAGACTCCACTCCTGAGTGCGTTACATGCCAAGGCGTTAATTTGTCTTCCGATAAGAATTGACAAGCGAACCGTTGCTGCCATGTTGGCTGTAAGTCCTGAGCCGATGCCAACATTTACTGATGAAGATCTACAGGTATATCACCAGATCGCGCGCCAGACCTCGGTGATCCTTCAAAATATATCGCTACTTAATGAAACGCGGCGCCGCCTTCAGGAAGTAAACCTGTTGCTTGATTTCAGCCGTCAATTACGTGGACTCGACGCGGAACGTATTGTTAAGGCATTGCTTGAAAGCGCGCGACGTGCATTGAATTCTGCTCATGCAGGTGTAGTGCTGATCTGGGATGAGCATGGAAATCAATTGTCTCCACATGCTGTTTCTGGTTATGCAGATAATGAGACGATGAAGCGAATTGCATACCATGCAGGCGAGTCCTTACCTGGTCAGGTATTTGAAACCAAGCGTCCGATGCGTGTGGATGAGGTTCAATTCACACGAGACTATGTTTTATCAACTGAGTCATTATTGCTCTATCGCCAGGCAACAGGTGGACGCCTGCCTATCTCCAGTCTGCTAATTCCCATCCAATCAGGCGATCAGTCGGTTGGCGTTTTAGTATTGGACAATTTCAATACTCCTTCGGCGTTTACACAAGAAGATGAGACCCTGCTTCTTTCCCTGTCTCAGCAAGTTGGACTGTCACTTCAAAATGTTCGACTGGTCCAAACCATACAGGAACGCGCTACACAGTTGGAGTCACTTACCAATGCTGCTACCACGCTCACTGCAAGTCTTCAGAGTGATGAGCTTGTAACGTCGCTCCTTGATCAACTTGATCCTGTTATTCCTTATGATACAGCTACTCTATGGCTGCGTGAGAAGAACCGTCTTAACGTGGCGGCTGCACGCGGCTTTCCGGATGCAGAGCGGCGCCTGGGCTTAACGATTGCTATGGAAGATAGTGCCTTATTCAAGGAAATGATTCGTACCGGACAGGCAATTCTTGTTGGAGATGTTCGGCAGGATCCTCGCTTCCCTCAATTAGAGGCTCCACGCCTCTCCTGGCTTGGAATGCCGCTTATCTCCAAGAATGAAGTGATCGGAGTACTGGCGCTTGAGAAATGGCAGGCACATTTCTACAATCGTGAGAATTTACAGGTTGGAACAACCTTTGCAAGTCAGGCAGCGATCGCATTGGAAAACGCGAGACTGTTCGAAGATAGCCTGAGCCGCGCCAGTGAGTTGGATCAGCGTTCACAACGCCTGGCACTTCTCAATCGTTTCTCATCCGCGCTCAGCGGTTTGCTGGAAGAAGGCAAGATTTTGCAGTTAACGGCACAGGAATTGATGGATGCGTTGAATGCTCCACTTGTTTCTGTTGTGATGTTTGAGCGCGGCAACCCCGTATGGCGATATACATTGCCAAAAACAAAGGCGAAACTTCCACAGGCCCTGCCCGACGCACCGATCTTTAGTCGGTTGAGAGAGTCGCTCGGCGTGTTCGTGACCGACTCTGTGGGTAACGAATCTGATCTAGTTTCGCTGGAAAAATTCCTGGGAGAGGAAACCAAATCTCTCCTGATCTTACCGCTTGTAAGTGGCGCCAACTTGCGCGCGCTGATATTTATTCACCAGAATGAGTCCATGCGCTTTCGCCTGACCGAGATCGAGCTGGCACGTACGCTTACCAATCAGGCATCCATTGCCTTGGAAAATGCGCGTTTGTTTCAAACCACTGCTTCTACTGCAGAACGATTTTCTGCCCTCAACCAGGCAAGCTATCAAGTGGGCGCCAACCTTGACCCTGAACAGATTTACGTTGCTGTTCACAAAGCTGCGCAGCGTCTGATGCCCGTGGAATCTTTTGTGATCAGCCTTTTGGATGAAGAAACCAACGAAATAGAAGGTGTGTATCTTATCGATGATGAAAAGCGCGCACCCGTCACTCGTATCCCACGCAACGAAGGGTTGAGTGGTCATGTTATTGCCACAGGTGAGCCTCTGTATTTGCATGGAACAGATACCGTGGAAGAGATAGGTGGAGTTGCTTACGGAAGATCCGATGCACCACTTTCCATTCTGGCGGTTCCCATGACTCTTGGCGGCAAGACTGTAGGTATGCTTTCGGCGCAGACCTATCAACCAAATGTGTATTCAGAAGAAGATATGCAGATCCTCAGCACGCTTGCAAACCAGGCTGCCGTCGCTATTCAGAACGGGCGCCTCTTCAATGAAACACAGCGACTTGCGCAGGAACTTGAAGCGCGTGTCATTGAACGTACGGCTCAATTACAACGCGAACAACAAAACACCGAAACACTTTTGCGAATTCTCACGGAAGTGTCTTCGAGCCTGGACCTGGACCGTGCGCTAAATCGCACATTGGCCCTGCTAAATGATGCGATCGGTGCGGAACAGGGAACGATCATGTTGCTCAATGCTGAAGACAATATGCTTTATTACCGGGCAGGTTACGGCTATCTCACAGAAAAAGTTACCGAAGAAAGGCGCGGCTTCAAACTCAAAATTGGGGAAGGCCTCGCAGGGTGGGTGGTTGAACATCGCGATCCAACGTTGGTTAATGATCTTCATAATGATCAACGCTGGGTTAAGGCATCCGCCTCCTCGCGTGAACATCGAAGTGCCATTGCAATGCCTTTATTAGTTGCCGAGGATGTAATTGGCGCATTGCTGGTCTTCCATCGAAAACCCAACTACTTCAGCCCGGAATTGTTGAACATGGTGAAGGCTATCGCAGGGCAGGTGGCAGTGGCGATTAACAATGCACACTTGTATGAGCTCATCCGTGATCAGGCTGAACGGTTAGGCAGCATGCTTCGACGTGAACAGGAGGATGCAAGTCGTTCGCAGGCTATTCTTGAAGCCGTTGCAGATGGTGTGTTGGTCACAGGCCCGAATAGCCGCATTTCCTTTATTAATGGCTCAGCCGAAAAGATACTTGGTCTGGAATCAGGTCGTGTTATTGGCCAATCGCTCGAAGTATTTGGTGGACTGTTTGGTAAATCGGCCGGTCCATGGATGCAGACAATTCAGAATTGGTCGGAGTCGCCTGCAACCTATGAGCAGGGTGATACGTTTGCGGAACAAATCGACCTGGAAAATGGTCAAATTATCTTAGTGCATCTTGCGCCTGTTATTTTGCAGAACGACTTTTTAGGCACAGTATCCATCTTCCGCGATATTACGCACGAGGTTGAAGTAGACCGGCTCAAGTCCGAATTTGTGGCGACGGTGAGTCATGAACTTCGTACACCAATGACATCCATCCGAGGATATGTAGATGTTCTTCTCATGGGTGCAGCAGGTGCGATGAATGAAAACCAGACTCACTTCCTAAGTATTGTCAAAAACAATACCGAAAGATTAAACATCCTTGTAAATGATTTGCTGGATATTTCCCGAATCGAATCAGGACGAGTTACGCTTTCGCCACAGGCCCTCGATTTACGAGAAATCGCCGAAGACGTGATTGAGGACGTGCTGCGGCGTTCACAGGAAGAGAATAAGCCCATGGCTCTTTCGTTGGATGCACCAAAAAAGCTTCCACCCGTATATGGTGACATCGAACGTGTGCGGCAGATCATGGGCAACCTGGTAGATAATGCCTATCACTATACACCTGAAAATGGAACGATCATCGTCCAAATTCATCCACAGAATGGTGGTCATCAAATCCAGGTCGATGTGAAGGACAACGGAGTTGGCATCTCATTGGAGGATCAGAGTCGTGTTTTTGAGCGTTTCTATCGCGGTGAACATCCGTTGGTGCTGGCAACGCCAGGAACAGGGCTGGGTCTTTCCATCGTTAAACAAATTGTGGAGATGCACCAAGGCCGCATTTGGATGGAGAGCACCGGCGTGCCAGGAAATGGAAGTACCTTCTCCTTCACACTGCCTGTATACGAAAAACAATGAGGAATGAATGGCAAAGATCTTAATTGCAGAAGATGAACGAGATATACGTGACCTGGTGGCCTTTACATTACGGTTTGCGGGGTACGAAGTATTCGCGGCTGCTAATGGGGAGGAGGCGGTTGAAATGGCACCCAAGGTAAACCCTGATCTCATCCTCATGGATGTTCGTATGCCGCGCATGACCGGATATGAAGCCTGCAAAGTAATGAAGGCCAATGCTGATTTGAAAGATATACCCGTGGTATTCCTGACTGCAAGAGGACAGGAGACTGAAATCCAACAGGGGTTGGATGCAGGAGCTGAGGAGTATCTCCTTAAACCTTTTGCTCCTGATCAATTGACAACTCGTGTGAAAGCGATACTGGCGAAATTTGGGAAGTAACCTTTGAGCGCAATTCTTCTTGACGGCTCTATTGTGCATTATGAGGTGTTGGGACGCGGTCGTCCTGTCATCTTTCTGCACGGCTGGGTCGGCTCGTGGCGATATTGGATTTCCTCCATGCAAGTCGCCTCCACGTCCTATCGCGCCTATGCGTTGGACCTTTGGGGATTTGGAGAAAGCGCACATAATGCTGCTAAGTATTCGCTGGATGATCAGGCCTCACTCCTTGACCGTTTCCTCATAGAAATGGGGATTGGCAAGATCGCTCTTGTCGGTCATGGATTGGGCGGGTTGGTTGGCATGGCGTTCGCAAACCGCTTTCCTCAAAATGTAGATCGCATGATGGCTGTCAGTTGCCCTCTCCATATTGACGGGGTAAGTTCCCGGTTGCGGACCTCTTCATCTTCACCGTCCGAACTGACCGACTGGCTGTCCAACCGCACCCCTGAGGCAAACACAGCCCTGTCAGATTCCGCCAAAGCGGATGGAAAAGCGATTGCTAATTCCTTGGTTTCCTTGCAAGGCAATAATCCCTATAACCAGTTTCGTAATGTGGAGAAGCGTGATCTTAATTCCAACCCTGACCCGTCTACCATTCCCTGCCTGCTAGTTTATGGTGAAAAAGATCAGGCAATATTTGCTCCGGAAGAAAGCTTTCCACTTTCTTCCATGACACATCAGGTTTTGCTCGAAAGTTCAGGGCACTTCCCCATGATTGATGAGACAATTAAGTTCAATCGTCTATTGACGGATTTCCTCGCGCTCGACGCAGGTGTAAGTCCCAGTGAGTTGCAGATGAAGGAAGAATGGCGCCGTCGTGTCCGTTAGGTTGACAACGAATTAGAAAAGTATTACGATAGTCACATAATTGAACGGGGTGTCTGTGAATCCACAGGCTGAGAGGAGCGTGAAACGCTCGACCCGCAATACCTGATCCAGATCATACTGGCGGAGGGATTATAGATTTATCAACTAGCCATCCTCCACCGCGAGGATGGTTTTCATTTTATCCCTCTCTCAATAGGAGAGGGCAGTGGTGAGGCCCATGCACCGCGTCATCATCTTTGCCAACGGCGAACTACCTGACCTTGAAAAAGCCCGCCTCCTTTTGCATTCAGATGACTACATTATCTGCGCGGATGGTGGCACTCGTCACACCCTTGCATTAGGCTTGAAGCCAAATCTTGTTCTAGGCGATATGGATTCCATCGAAAGAAACCAATTAGAGGGCCTGCAAAGTGCTGGCGTTGCGCTTGAACTGTTTCCAGGTGATAAAAATGAAACAGACCTCGAGCTTGCCATTCATCATGCGGTTGAGCTTGATCCTGAACAGCTTCTTGTTATAGGCGGGCTCGGCGGACGACTCGATCAAATGTTTGGCAACATCGCGTTACTCAGTAGTAATCAATTGACAACATTGGACGCCCGGCTCGATGACGGGGTGGAGGAAATATTCTTTTGCCGGGGTCAGGCACAAGTCCATGGAAGAAGCGGAGATATTGTCTCGCTGATTCCCTGGGGTGATCCTGTTTTTGGAATCCAAACACAGAATCTTAAGTGGCCCCTCCAAAATGAAACACTTTACCCTGATAAAACGCGCGGCCTCAGCAACGAAATGATAAACGATGTGGCCTCCATAAAAATTGATTCTGGTTTGCTATTGATCGCTCACCAACGCATTATGAAAAAGGATTAACATGAAACGTTTCTTATTTCTTTTTGTCTTTCTCCTCGCGTCTTGTACTTCTCAAGAAACTGCAACGCCTCAATCTACCGAGCCCCAAACACTCACTGTCATGACTCACGATTCTTTTGCAGTTAGCGAAGCTGTGGTGAAATCGTTTGAAGAAGCCAACAATGCAAAAATTGTTTTCCTTCAAAGTGGTGATGCAGGTGCTGTACTGAATAAAGCCATCCTAACAAAAGATGCGCCGCTCGCAGACCTGCTTTTCGGCGTGGATAACACTTTTCTCTCACGCGCGCTCGAGGCAGATATTTTTGAAGCATATGATTCGCCTGCATTGCAAGAGATCTCCGATGAGTTCAAACTAGATTCATCGAATCGTGCTTTGCCTGTGGATTATGGTGATGTTTGTATCAATTACGACAAGGCTTATTTTGCTGAAAAGAACATAGCCGTTCCACAAAATCTTGAAGACCTTACTAATCCTGAATACACAGAATTGCTAGTCGTTGAGAACCCTGCAACTTCTTCGACGGGACTCGCATTTCTACTTGCGACCATCGCACATTATGGGGATGGTTTCACGGATTATTGGAGCGCGCTCAAAGAGAATGGTGTGGTTGTTGTGGATGGTTGGGAGACTGCCTATTACACCAACTTCAGCGGCTCCTCTGGGCATGGACCTCAACCAATGGTCGTTTCGTATGGGTCTTCTCCTGCTGCGGAAGTGGTCTTCGCAGAAACTCCGCCTGATGATGCACCAACCGCGTCCATTATTGGACCGGACACCTGCTTCCGTCAGATCGAATTTGTTGGTATCTTGAAAAGGACGGAACGCCGTGCCCTCGCCGAAAAGTTTGTTGATTTCATGCTTGGTAAACAATTTCAAGAGGATATGCCGTTACAAATGTTTGTATACCCTGTAAACCCGACCGCCGCATTGCCTGAAGAATTTGTCAAATACGCACAAATTCCTGAACAACCCGCTTCACTCTCGCCTGACGAGATTGCCGCCAACCGCGATCGATGGATTCAAGAGTGGACCGATATAGTTTTGAAATAATATGAACCAAAGCGTTAGCCACAAAGACACAAAGACACGGAAACTATTTAATTACTCGGCGCTCTTTGTGTCTGTGTGGCCGAAAAGAATTTTGCTCTGGTTTGCCCCTCTCTCGTTTCTCATTATCTTTTTCTTTCTTCCACTTTCCCGCATTCTGCTACTTACATTTGACATATCCACCTTTACACGTGAAAATTTATGGATTGCAATTAATGTCTTAGGTTTTACTTTCTATCAGGCAACTTTATCTACCCTTCTCACACTCCTCCTTGGGCTTCCTGCAGCCTATTTCTTCGCTCGCTACGAATTTCGCGGCAAATCCCTCCTGCGTGCGTTGACCGCTGTTCCTTTCATGCTTCCTACGGTGGTCGTTGCGGCAGGATTTAACGCGTTGCTGGGTCCACGCGGTTTACTCCACAACTTATTTCCTCTTTTTTCTTTCCCATTTATTGGTACGCTCACAGCCATTCTCGTCGCCCACGTTTTTTACAACACTACTATCATTATCCGTGTCGTAGGTAATGCTCTCTCCAGCCTGGATCCAAAAATGGAACAAGCCGCGCGCTCCCTCGGCGCCGACTTATTCCGCGTCTGGTGGAATGTTATCCTACCGCTTCTTCGCCCATCCCTGTTTGCATCATCAGTACTTGTCTTCCTTTTCGATTTCACATCGTTCGGAGTTATCCTCCTTTTAGGTGCATCAAGATTTTCAACCCTTGAAGTTGAAATTTACTTGCGTATTCTAAAACTTCCCAATCTATCTCTTGCCGCGTTGCTTTCCATCACTCAATTAATTTGCACACTAATATTTTCTATTCTTTATGCTCGTCTTGTCTCACGCTCTACAGTTCAAATCGCCCCACGCTCTGCAAAGACAAACATCCGCAAACCTGAACTTCTCCGCGAGAAAATCTTTGTTGCCTTTTTCATCTTTATTCTTTCCTCTTTCTTCTTTCTGCCCCTTTCCGCTCTTCCGTTCCGCTCTCTCTTCCGCCTGGAGGCAGACCGCGGGCAGCGCGGCGACGTTCAACCTGGTTTTACAACAGATTATTACAAAGAGCTTTTCGTCAACCGCCGCGGTTCTGTATTTTATGTCCCACCAATTCAGGCAACGCTGAATTCATTGGGATACGCAAGTGCGACTGTCGGACTTTCCCTGATCTTAGGTTTCCCAGCCGCAATGGCTCTCGCAAGACCAACTCGGCTTGAAAAAATTCTTGACCCGCTGATTATGCTTCCGCTTGGATCATCGGCTGTTATGCTTGGTCTTGGATTTATCATTTCATATGGTGCATGGCTCACATCGCCCTTTCTCGTTCCAGTGGCGCATACACTTGTGGCTCTTCCATTTGTTATTCGCACACTTCAACCTGCGATAGCATCTATTCCCCAGCGATTGCGTCAAGCGGCGTCTTTACTGGGCGCGTCACCGATTCAAGTCTGGAAAACGATCGACCTGCCCATTCTCCGTCGTGCGACTCTTGCAGCGGGGACATTTGCGTTCACTATATCACTTGGCGAGTTCGGCGCGACCCTTTTGATCTCGCGCCCTGAATATCCGACCATCCCTGTTGCCATTGAGCGATTTCTTTCGCAGCCAGGAGGACTCAATTATGGTCAGGCAATGGCAATGGCGACCATTTTAATGACTCTTACAGTGTTGAGCATTTTATTGATCGAAAGATTTCGTTTACCCAATTTAGGGGAGTTCTAATGTTAGAAGTTGGTAATATGTTCAAAAGCTATGAAGGCAAGCCACTCCTCAAAGACATCTCATTCCAAGTTGGAGCAGGGGAGACGGTTTGTTTGCTTGGCGCGTCGGGAAGCGGCAAATCAACTTTACTTCGGATCATTGCCGGACTTGAATCTGCTGACTCTGGACAAGTTTTATTTAATGGAGTTGATTTAGCAAATACACCGCCTCATCTTCGGGACTTCGGCCTGGTCTTTCAAGATTACGCGCTGTTCCCGCACCTCAATGTTTGCGACAATGTCGCCTTCGGATTGAAAATGCGTCGAATGAATCAAGATGAAATTGACTGGCGTGTAGCCAATTCCCTCGAGATGGTCAGTTTGACTGGATTTGAAAAAAGGCAAGTTACAGATTTATCTGGCGGAGAACAACAACGTGTCGCCTTGGCGCGCGCTTTAGCGCCTCGTCCGCGTTTGTTGATGTTCGATGAGCCTCTTGGCGCATTAGATCGCACTTTGCGCGAAGACTTGCTTAATGAATTGCGTACGATCTTGCATCGAACAGAAATCCCTGCAATTTATGTGACCCATGACCAGGAGGAAGCATTTGCAATTGCCGACCGCTTGCTGATTTTGAATTATGGAATGATTGTGCGTGAAGGGGACCCAGCAGATGTGTGGTCCAATCCGGGAACTGCGTTCGTAGCAAAATTCCTTGGGCTCGGAAATATCATCGAAGGGAAACGTATTAGCAAATCAAGTGTGGAAACTAATTTAGGAACATTTACTGTCGATTGCGAGCACCAACACCAAAACGGAGATAAAGTCCATATACTGGTGCGGCCACTTGAAGTCCAGAAAGAGGCGAATGTCATCAACGGAATCGTTGCAGACGTCATATTCCAACAGGAGCGATTCAAAGTTACTCTCGAAAATCGTCTTTATTTCTATTTGCGCGAAGCACCAAATGTGGGCGAAAAGATAACCGTAAAGGTTAAGGTAGAATGTCTCACATGACGATCAAAGTGCAGAAAAGAAATCTTGGCGGCGAAGTTGTCTATGAATATGAAGGAGAACTTTTGCACCAGGCCGAAAACTCAGTGACTCTCGAAGCTTTGTTCACAAGGGACGACCTGCCCTTTATGGGTGTGGTCCTCAAAAAAGATGACCGCTTTGTAGAATACTACTACTCAGACCGCTGGTATAACATCTTTGAAATACATGATCGCGATGATGACAGCCTCAAAGGCTGGTATTGCAACATTGGCATGCCTGCTGTCATAGAAGACGGAATTGTTTCATATGTTGACCTGGCACTGGACCTCTGGGTTTCCACGAGCGGAGATCAAACCGTGTTGGATGACGACGAATTCGAGTCTCTTGGGTTGAGTGAAGAGTTGCGCGCTAGCGCTTTGAATGGGTTGGAAGAATTAAAGCTTTTGTTTACCGCTGGTTGGGTAAATCGCTAACCTTTTCTGCTAGAAGTTTTAGATAAAATCAATTCTCTGGTTTGGTAGTGCATGCGGCACTTTGTGAAAACAAGAAGCCTCTGATCTAATTCAGAGGCTTCTTGTTTTGTAATTTTCTTACCATCAGAGTACCTGCATAAGCAGATTCGTGCCTTGCAAAAGCCGGTCACCATTGTTCCATAGCCAATAGAGAGCTCCAAGAGTTGCGCAGCAACCGCATAATACAACAACACCAATAATGACATATAAGACTGTGTTGTTCTTTTTAGGTTCCTCGGTGACAACGGGCGGCATTTGTTGGTCGTTCATAATGACTACTCCTTGAAATGGGATAAATGATGCGCAGGATTATATCAGGTAGTTTCTCGATTAGCGCGTCTGTATAGCCACCAAATAATAAACGCTGCAAGGACGACCAACAATGTGCCGATAAGGATGGGCAGGACAATCGCAAGAATGGATAGGACAGTGGAGACGATGTCTTCGGCAATGGATACCGGGACGTTGCCCACGCCGCCGGTAGTTGCTGTCACCATAGGGCGGAGTGCTGCAGCTTTTGCGACGTGCACGGTACCTGCCACCAGCAGACCACATGCCAAGGCTAACACAGGGCTTACATTCGTGACAACGTTCGCGCTGGCTGCGAAGGCAACTGCCCCAGCGGCGGGGCGGATGAGGGTCTGGATCACATCGTTGAGGTGATTGACTGCGGGAATTTTATCTGCAAGCATCTCGATGATGACCAGCACGCACAGCATAAGAATAATACCCGGGTGAGTTAAGGTGTCCCAGGGCGCGTTAAGTTTCATAAGATCAGTATAACGCGCAATCAGACCGACGAGGAGCAAGGGGATATAAGCGTTCAATCCCGCGCTCGCTGAAAGACCGAATGCGGTGAAGATTCCAGTAAGTAGGTCCATAATTACTCCAAGTTTCGCTTCGCGCTGAGCGGAGTGAGCTGTTAGGCGAGCATAGACGAAGCGCGAAGGATAAGATTCAACCCAGGGGAAACGCTCCCCAGGTTCCGGTGAGTCTGAAGCGAAGCAAGTCAATGACCGTGATCATCAAAAAGGCGAGAGTCGTGCCTGCAACGAGGGGCATCCACATCTGTCGTAGTGAATTGAACGCGTTATCTTGCCGCATCATCAATACCCAGGACATGCTGAATACAATAACAAGCAAAGTCAGCACACTCAATACGCTGAGGAGGGCGATTGGATAAAGGATTATGGGATTTTCTGTGAGAATGAGAAGGTCAATAAGCAGGATTATGCCGATCAAAATGCCAAGTTTTTTCCAATCGAGGGCGCGCTGGTGATCCGGTTCTCTCCACGCGGTTTGATTGAAGGCAGGAAAAACGATCGAAGCCAGCGCGATGCCCATGCCGCTCCCGGTGAAGAGACGCAGGGTGTTATTGGGAATGTAAAGATTTGGGATACGGTCGAATGTTCCACCCATTGTTTGCTTGAGCAAATAGAGATATGAGTTGGAGCCGTCAATTCCAAAAGCAAGGAAGAACAACAGAAGTGGTGTACCAAGTTTCCAGCCTGGCATGCCGCTCCTCTTTGAGCTGAACATAGCAAAAAATAGCAACGAGATACCTGCTGCGTAGAATTCACCTGTACATCGCGCACATAAAGGAAGTTGGCGATCTCCAATGTGGAATGAACGTTCGTCGATCCGATGACAGATGGCGTAACCAATTGCGTCAGCCTTGCCCAACAGACCGGGAGGAGTAATGTAAAACCAGACAGCAAACGCGAGAATAGCCGCTGCAGGGATGACCCAGCGCGTTAAATTATTGATTCGGGCTTGTGAAGAGATATTTTCCATCACACTCATTATATGGGGATATACGATGGAGTGCAAGAAAGGTTTTTCAGGTAGCCTTCCAAAGTTGAAGGGATGATGCAAAGGCATGGTAAGATTAATTTGGGCTTAGGCTTGGTTTTCCAACTTCGTTGAATAATAAGAATCTTATTACGAGGAGGACCACATGGAAGCGAAAGGTAAAATTGTTATTGTCACGGGTGCCTCGTCTGGGATCGGTGAGGCCACTGCCCGAGAGTTTGCCAAAGAGGGGGCAAAAGTTGTCCTTGCAGCCCGCCGCGTGGACCGTTTGGAGGCCCTCGCAAAAGAAATCGCCCCCATGGGGACAGGCTCAGAGGCGTTGGTGGTGCAGGCTGATCTCTCCAAGCTCGAAGATATTCAATCCCTGGTCACAAAAACGCTCGAGAAATATGGCCGCATTGATGTTCTAGTTAACAATGCGGGGTTTGGGCGTCTGGATTGGCTTGAGAATCTCGATCCAGTCAAAGATATCCAGTCACAGTTCGATGTCAATGTGATGGGTGTCATCCAGACCACGCGACAGGCTTTGCCTGTAATGATTAAACAGCGTTCGGGGCATGTTATCAATATGTGTTCCATGGCGGGATTGGTTGCAACACCGACCTATACCATTTATGCCGCATGCAAACATGCCGTTCACGGATTCTCCGAAGCGCTACGTCGTGAGGTCAAGCCGTGGGGTATTGATGTCTCGATGATCTACCCAGGCGGCGTGACAACCGAATTTGGTTCACATGCAGGTATCAAACGTAAAACGAATGCAACGACACCGAGATTTATGCTGCTCACCGCGGAGCAGGTCGGCCAGGAAGTTGTAAACCTGGTACGTAGCCCGCGCGCCATGCGGATCATCCCGTGGTTATGGACGTTCACGGTGTGGATGAACAGGAACTTCAACGGGTTTGTGGATTACACAACCATCAACCGCTTTACTATCCCAGAACGTACAGAAGAGTTGAAAGCTAGATAACAAACAGGGCTGTTCGAAAAGAACAGCCCTGTTTATTCTTGGTTGGATTGAAGTATCATTGGGTGACAGGAGATCATCAATGAAACGAATCGGAATCCTCACAGGCGGCGGAGATGCCCCTGGGCTAAATGCGGTCATCCGCGCGGCAGTCAAGACCGCGATATATGAATATGGATGCGAGGTTTTCGGCATCCGCAATGGCTATGATGGGTGCATAGACGAAAATGGGA
>DAINRK010000024.1:0-18604 GCA_036741855.1 Anaerolineales bacterium | reverse complement strand
GGACTGCTAGCAGAGGGAGTCCGGGATGGCGCCGCCGCTCGTGCCGCCTCTGACGCGTTATACACCGAAAAACAAGGCAAAGTTATTTCCACCTTGAACATTGCGTCGGTAGACTTGCACAGTGGAACGATCGTGTTGACTCGCAATAATCCATCGCCTATGTTCATTTGTCGTGGAGATCAAATTGACCGTCGCGATGAAGAGAGTATCCCCTTGGGGATATCGCGTAATGTCCGCCCCTTGATCACCGAAATCATGATCGAACCGCGCCTGATTATTGTCATTTACACTGACGGATTGACTCATGCAGGCAAACGACGCGGTCGACCTATGGATGTAGGTATCACCCTCCGATCTATTCTTGATGGTCAGGACCTGCCTCCGCAAGTGCTGGCAGATTCATTGTTGGCTCAAGCCGTCAGTCTGGATGACGACCGCCCGGCTGACGATATCAGTGTGCTGGTTCTTAAAGTTACATCGCGTAGTGGAGATAACGTCCGCCGTATGACCGTACGCCTGCCGATTGAAGGAAATTCCAGGTTATGAACCTTGCATGGCGACACTTGAAGGCAGGCTGGCGAGATACGCTCATCCTGTTAGGCGAGTTTCAATGGCCGCTGATCTTGTTTACTGTGGCAGTCCTAGGCGGTGGTGTAGCATATGCTACGATAGCGGAATGGGTCGGTGAACCGGTTTCCAGCCTGTCGAAAGCAATTTTCATTGTTCTGACTGCTGCTTTTTTGCAACCGGCAGGAGAGTTCCCAAATTCTATTGGTCTACAATTATTTCACTTTTTTATGCCCATCGTCGGGATTATCATCCTTGCACAGGGACTGGCTGATTTTGGCAGTCTATTGTTCAACCGGCGGGCACGAAACAAGGAGTGGGAAATGGCTGTTGCCTCCACAATGAATAACCATATTGTCCTGGTTGGGCTCGGGCATCTCGGCTACCGCGTTGCCCAAAAACTTCACGAGATGGGGAAAAGCGTGGTAATTGTTGAACTAAAAGCTGCACAGCATACAGTCATTGCCGCGCGGGCAATGGGTATTCCTGTCATTGAAGAAGACGCGAGAAACCCAACTGCGTTGGAGGGCGCCAATATCAAGGATGCGCGAACGATCATCCTCGCAAGCCAGGAAGATGCCATGAACCTTCAGATCGCGTTGAAAGCGCGCAGTCTCAACTCGAAGATCCAGGTTGTGATCCGTATTTTCGATGAGGATTTTGCGCACGCTTTGCAAGATCAATTTGGATTTACCGCAATGAGCGCGACCGAAATGGCGGCACCCGTATTTGCCGCAGCAGCTGCAGGCGCGGACGTGACGAATCCAATTTCCATCGAGGGTCAGCAACTTAGTCTGGCGCGCATGACAATTTCTCCCACGTCTACACTCGCGAATAAGACTGTCGGATATGTAGAAGATAATTATCACCTCAATATCATCCTGCTCAGACACAACCATGAATCTGAAATGCACCCAACCGATACACGCCCACTCCACGAAGGTGATACGTTGGCGGTGCTGGGCGGCCCTGAGCAACTTCAGCAACTCATGCAAGATGTTCAATAATGGAGCCTTCAAGTAAAAGCCAACTGATAGGCATCGTAGGTCCCTGTGGAGCGGGCAAATCAACACTCACTGAGAGCCTTGAAAAAAATGGTTATACATGTCGTCATATCGCGCAGGAGCATTCCTATGTGCCAGCCATGTGGCAGATCATTACAAAGCCCGGTCTTCTGATTTATCTAAACGTATCCTTCCCGATCAGCACTGCGCGCACAAAATTAAACTGGCAGGAAAAAGATTACACTGAACAACTCCACAGGCTCTCCCATGCGCGCGAACACGCCCACATAATCATTGATACGGATAACATGACACCAGAACAAGTTCTGCAAAAAGTATTAGATTACTTAAAAAGACCCTAATGGTTTCTCTTGCAACAAAAACGAAATCCAAGTGAGGATTTCTTGAAAACTTTGCACCTGCGTTACTCAGAAAACCATTATGGTTTATCAATTAAAAAGGATTATTTCTCTTGAAAAACCCTATCGCCTCATTTCTGACTTTCAGCCTGCTTTTGGTTTCCTGCTCTTTTCCCCAGCCCACGGCTACTCCCCCACCAACGGATGCTCCTCCCGACCCATTAAAAACTCCGTGGGAGGATCGCTCTATCTTTAAGAATGGACTGATCGCTTCTCAACAACCTGTCCTTGATGGATTGATGGGAGCGAGCATTTATCATATTGAATTCAACATCGCAGATGATCTTTATCACATATCCGGAACAGAAGAAGTGCAATATACAAACAATGAAGATGTTGAATTAGGCGAAGTGCGTTTCCATTTATTTCCCAATATCCTTGGTGGTGAACTGACGATTTCCGCCGCGAAAGTATATGATAACGAGGTGGATATTTCGTACGAGTTAAAAAATAGTGTGTTGCGCGTTCCAATCCAGCCGCCGTTACCACCCGGGCAAAGCGCTGTTTTACATATGAATTTTGCGGTTACTGTTCCGCAATCCCTTGAATCCAATTACGGCGTGTTAGCTTATGTGGACGGTGTCCTCACTCTGGCCCATGCCTATCCCATGGTCGCTGTTTACGATGACGAAGGCTGGAACACGGAAATCCCATCACAGCAGGGCGATGTGACCTACGCGGACGCATCGTTTTACATTGTCCGCGTGAATGCGCCGAGGGATTTAACGCTGGTAACATCCGGGTATAGAGTCAGCTCTAATGAAGCCGATCAGACCCAAACGTTGATCGTTGCGAGCGGGCCTGCGCGAGATTTCTTTCTGGCGGCGAGTCCGAACTATCAGGAAACCTCACGATCGTTCGGAGAGGTCACCATACACAGTTATGCATCAGAAGAATCCCGTGATGGCGCGGCGATGGCACTAGATGTCGCTTCACGTGCAATCGAAGATTATAGCGCTCATTATGCGCCCTACCCTTACACGGAGTTTGATATTGTCTCCACACCTACACTTGCCCTTGGGATCGAATATCCCGGTGCGGTCGCGATCACATCTCGGATTTATGATGTGAATGGAGAATACCGCGGTGTTCCGGCAAAGGTTTATATGGAATCAACCGTCGCTCATGAAGTGGGACACCAATGGTTCTATAACCTTGTTGGCGATGACCAGCTCGCCGACCCTTGGATTGATGAGTCGCTAACACAATTTGCAACACTTCAATATTACAGTGATGAATACGGTGCGAGCGGCGCGGCTGGCTTTCGCGCGTCTCTGGAAGGACGATGGGCACGTGTTGGAAATGCCAAGATTCCGATCGGTTTGCCCGTGGCAGATTATCATGAGGAAGAATATAGCGCCATCGTCTATGGACGAGGACCGCTGTTTTTTGCCGCGTTGAAAGAGGAGATGGGCGCCGAAGCTTTTGACAAATTTCTGATGGATTATACAAAAACCTTTTCATGGGATATTTCTACACCTGAAGACATGCAATCGCTGGCAGAAGAGCATTGCAAATGTGACCTTGATTCCATTTTCAATGAATGGGTATATCCGTAGGGTGAAGAGTGTTTAACTCAACAGCAGTCCCAGGGGATGCTTCGCCAATGAATTGCTGAAACAGGGAAGGATAATTTATCCTACACACGCCCTGTTAATCGGAGTATAATCACCGCCGCGTGGCGCTAAAGCGCCACATTTTTGTGGATGGAGAAACTCTATGAATCGTAATAATACCAATTGGCTGATTATTATCATCTTCCTCTTGGCAATCGCACTCTGGATAGATTTAAGTAAGGAAATCAGCTTAACCAACCCTTTTAATGACTCTGCTCTCTTTACTCGCAACGTGGATGTCCGACTTGGGCTGGATTTGCGAGGTGGGTTGCAAACCCTGCTGGAAGCTGACTTGCCTGAATCAGCAACCATCGCTTCCGGTGAACTGGAGGTTACTCGTCAGATTCTGGAGAGCCGCGCCAACGCTCTAGGCGTGAGCGAAGTCCTTATGCAAACTGCGGGTGAACGGCGTATCGTCGCTGAGTTCCCCGGTGTCAGTAATCCTGAGGAAGTCGTCGCCTCTCTTCAGCAAACTGGCTTGCTTGAATTCGTGGATATGGGGACAAACCCTGCAGCACCAGGTACCGTTGTCAAAACTGACTTCGCCCAGTCAGATTCGACGACTCTCGCAGCGACGCCAACCACGGATCCTGCCGCAACGCCGACAACTGAGCCGACCACTGATCCGAATCAACCGGCTGAAACTGTCTACCAGACAGTCATGACAGGCGCCGATCTCACAGATGCATTTGTATCCACCGACCAACTCGGGACACCGGCTGTTAGCTTTACCCTTACACCAGAGGGCGCAACGATTTTCTCAGATTACACCTCTTCCCATCGAAGTCAATATCTGGGGATCGTGCTCGATAAACGAGTGATCTCTGCGCCTGTAGTAAATGAACCAATTACAGACGGGAACGGTATCATCTCAGGGAATTTCACAGCAGCAGAAGCAAATCAACTTGCCATTCAATTAAGATACGGGTCACTGCCTGTGCCCGTAAAAGTAGTTGAAAGTCGCACTGTCGGTGCAACACTAGGCGAGGAGTCTGTACGAAAGAGCCTGACTGCGGGTGTGATCGGTCTAGCGGTCGTCATCCTCTTCATGCTATTGTATTATCGTATGCCCGGATTCATTGCTGACTTGGCACTCATCAGCTACGCCGTACTGGCATTGGCCCTGTTCAAGCTAATCCCAGTGGTTCTTACTCTCCCGGGTATTGCGGGATTCATTTTGAGTATTGGTATGGCAGTGGACGCGAATATCCTAATTTTCGAACGTCTTAAAGAGGAATTGCGCGCTGGAAGAAATATACGCCAGGCCATTGACCTGGGTTGGAGCCGTGCCTGGCCTTCCATCCGTGACTCAAATACTTCTACCTTAATCACTTGTCTGATCTTATACGTCTTCGGCAACACATTTGGAGCGAGTATCGTCAAAGGCTTCTCAGTGACGCTTGCGCTAGGTATAGGTGTAAGCCTTTTTACTGCCATTATCGTAACCCGAACTTTCCTGCATACCCTGCTCGATAATGTTAAACTCGCCGAGCACCCACGCTGGTTTGGTCTAGAGGAAACAGCATGAACATCATTAGAAACCGATACTTCTATTTTCTGATCTCCCTCCTGGTGATCATTCCTGGACTAATATTTCTTATTATCAACTGGGTAAACACGAAGTCCCCACTTCCTCTCGGTATTGATTTCACTGGAGGCTCACTGCTGGAAGTACAGTTCGAAGGCACACGTCCCACACCTGATGTGGTTCAAGATGCTTTTCTGAAATTTGCACCGGACTCGGATCCAATTGTTCAGCCACTTGGTGAAGACTCTTATGCGATTCGCTCTCGAACCATTGACGATGCCACAAAAGGCCAGATCGTCACGGAACTTAAAAACCAACATGAAGGCGCCATAACGGAGCTGGCCTTTTCCTCCGTAAGCGCGTCGATCGGTGCGGAGGTCACCCGAGCGGCAGGGATCGCGATTCTGATGGCAGCAGTAGCCATCCTTCTCTACATCTGGTACGCTTTCCGCGGGGTGGAACATGCGTTTCGTTATGGCACAGCCGCGATCTTTGCTATGCTGCATGATGTGTTCGTTGTGCTTGGCGTGGAAGCTATGCTTGGTTACTTTTTAGGCTGGGAGGCAGATGCGCTATTTCTTACGGCATTGCTTACTGTAATCGGTTTTTCCGTGCACGACACGATTGTGGTATTCGACCGTATCCGCGAAAACTCGCATGTCTACCGGCGACTAAATTATGAAACACTGGTAAATCACTCCATCGTGCAAACACTTGACCGGTCTATTAACACACAACTGACCGTTATGTTTACTCTGTTCGCGCTTGCCCTTTTTGGCGGTGAAAGTATCCGGCATTTTGTGATCATTCTGCTGGTAGGCATTTTCAGCGGAACATACTCTTCCATATTCAATGCCGCGCCTATCCTCGTGGTGTGGGAAAACCATGAATGGACCAACTGGTTCCGTCGCCCCGAGGGAAGTCGGGCATAGTTAGATATTGTAAGGACGACCCATCAGGATCGTCGAGAATTTGCATCCGCTGGGCGGGTCGCTCCTAGGCTACCAGGCATATAAACTGCGTAACGTGAATAAAAAAATCCCTCCTCTTTTTTTAGAGGAGGGATTTCTAAAACAATTGCTAATAAATCCGCATCAGTGAAAATATATATCTTGTGATCAAACTTATGAATGAGGTTCGACGTGTAGAAAACATGCGAAGAGGATATTCGTTTTCAAGAGATTTTAATCTCAAAAGCAATCTAACAACGTCCTGATTCTGATTTGAACGATACATTACAGATGCTCACCATAAAAAAGATACCCAAATTTATCTACTAGACGTGTTATTTAACTGAAAGTTACAGAATACTTACAAATTGCTTACAAAAAGTCCCGTTGACAATATTTGCCAACGGGACTGAAATTTTTAAGTGCTCTCCGTTTGTTCAGCGCGAATTATCCGCCGAGTTCAACTGCCAGCGCGTCGTAATAGGTGCCCGCTCCGAAGCCGTCGATCAGAATATGATCCAATGGTTTCATGTTTGGCAGTTCGCGCAGGAATGCGATCATATTGGATGCGGCACTTACATTCCCAAATTCGCTCAATAGCCATGGCATGCGCAGGATAATTCCCTCATTCTGCAAATGCTTCTCTTTGAGTTTGTTGATCTTGTAATTTGCATGATGGACAATCGCCACCGCGACGGATTTGCCGGCCATTCCCAACTCGTCCAGCTTGGACTGATATGCCGCGTACACATCACGGACCACCTGCACACCTGTGCGTACAAATAACTTGACCATGCCCATGGGCCCTGCCATTGCAATGGACGATCCGTCCCGCGGTTCATGCATTAAACCGGCCACGCGAATATTGTTCTCAAGTGGTTCCGTCACATCCACGTTATAGCTGCCGTCTGTCTTTTGCCGGGAGTGCGGATAATACATTGCCACCTGCAGTACACCTTCATCATCGAAGACTTCACGCGATTTGCCGGCGAGGAATTTCATTGTTTTGCCGGGAATCACACCCACCACACCTGCCGCGTTTCCAAATAACTGTAAGGCGTTCGCATCATGCGAGGACACGATAAAGCGACTTAAGCCTTCAATTCCGCCGACCAATACCTTCTTTCCATAAAGCGATTCTGCGATGTTCTGGTCGAGCTGGAGGTTCTCAGGCAAATCAGGATTCAATGCCAGATGAAGACTGCTGGTGGAACCATCACAGGCCTTATGGATGGCAACCTTCAACGTGGTTTCGGGAATCCCAGCGGCTTTTGTGATCTGATTCAGATAATCCTCTGAGACCGGCGCGCTCATGCCAATGAGCACGGCCTCCACTTCGGAGGGCTGCCAGTTGCAGGCATTGATGGCTTCGCTGAGGAATCTTGTCCCGATCTCAACTTCGAGTTTGGTATGTTCTTCCTGCGTGAGAGTCAATGGAACGTGGTGTCGGTTGCGAAAACCCAATTCTGCCAGATTCAGCTTCTCGGTCGGAAGAAGCGGGTGCCCCAGTCGCTCCTCCAAAAAATCGGGAAGTGTCTCGTTGTCGTAGCTTGTTCCCCAGGTTCCATAGACGCCACCAATCCCAACTGAGGAATTGGTCACGCGCTCGATCCCAAACGGAATCCCATTCGCCACATTAATCATTCCTTTTTCGATCCCAGGGCGATCAAAAAAAGATACTTTCGTATTCTCAATGGTCATTTCGTACACTCCTTTGTGCCTACCATCCAAACCCCCATTTCTGTTGAAAGTTTCGCGCTGATTCCGGATTACGACTAATTATTATACCTGACACTATCTTGCCCGTGATAAGAATTCTCATAAAGGAGAGGCTTACAGAATGGGCCAAAATTTCTAACCATTGAGTCACTGTGCCATTAATAGGATAATAAAGACACTGAGAAAAATTAAGGAAAACTCCGTGACTCAGTATCTCTGTGGTTAAGAGTCTGAGAGCAGCAAAGCAGTCTCAGAATAAATTTGAGGAGTATGCTTTTCTAGGACTCCCAATGAAAGAACATTATCATAATGGTATGTAATGAAATGATGAGAATTCAGATAATTGCATTCTAAAAAATAGGAGGGGGTATAATGAAGTCGACTGTTACATTGTTTATTTTTGAGAAAAGGAAGTAACCATTCGCAACACGATGGCATCCAAAAATAACAAGAACTCACAAAAATCTCCCACCAAGCCCGCAAAGAAAACACGGAAACAAGAACCAGACCCGGAAGCAAAAGCTCCAGTCGAACCAATCAACAGACCGAAAGCATTAACTGTCGTTGGTATTGGTGCCTCGGCTGGCGGGCTGCCGGCGCTGCGATCCTTCTTCGAAGCACTGCCATCCGATTCAGGCATGGCATTCGTGGTGGTCACGCACCTGCACCCCGAACATGAAAGCCACATGGCCGAGCTCCTGCAAAAATCCACACAAATGCCCACCATCCAAGTGAACAAAAAAATCAAAGTGGAATCTGATCATGTGTATGTGATCCCACCCAACCGTAGCATCCTTATGGCAGATACTTATCTGGAGACCGCTGAGTTCACGGAACCGCATGGAAGGCGCACACCGATTGACCACTTCTTCCGCAGCCTGGCAAGAGGGCACAGTGAATCGGTTGCCGTGATCCTTTCGGGCGGAGGCACCGATGGATCTGTTGGCGTCAAGGACATCAAAGAGCAGGGTGGTTTGATTCTTGTCCAACACCCAGATGATGCTGAATATGATAGTATGCCCCGCGCAGCCCTTAGCACAGGCCTTGCAGATGTTGTCCTACCCGCTCCCCAACTGGCCGAGAAACTGGCGGAATACATACGGCACCAGCCGCAGCTCCCACACGATGTGGGCGAGCTTACCGAGCAGGAGGTGGATACCCTGCAGCGCATCCTGGCACAGGTGCATGCGCGCACCGGGCATGACTTCAACCAATATAAGCGCTCGACCATCCTGCGGCGCGTCGAGCGTCGGATGCAGTTGAATGGCTTTACCACACTGGAAGCTTATCTAAATTACTTGCGTCACAGTGCCAATGAGGCGCAAGCCATGTTCAACGACATCCTGATCGGTGTCACAAACTTCTTTCGTGATCACGAGTCCTGGCAGGCGCTTGAAATAAAGGCAATTCCGGCGATCTTCCAGCAAAAGGACGAGAGCAATCATATCCGCATTTGGTCTGTCGGCTGCGCAGCCGGCGAGGAGGCTTACAGCCTTGCCATCCTGCTCTTCGAATACGCCGACAGGCTGGATTTCCGCCCGCATATCCAGGTCTTCGCCTCCGATCTCGATGATGGTTCGATAGCACATGCTCGCGATGGGCTGTACCCCGCAGCCATCGAAGCGGATGTCAGCCCCGAGCGTCTCGAGCGTTTCTTTACAGAGGAAGGAGAGTATTATCGCGTGAAGCGTGAGCTGCGCGATGCAGTGCTCTTCACCAATCATAACGCCCTGCGTGATCCTCCTTTCTCGCGGCAGGATATGGTCGCCTGTCGCAATGTGTTGATCTATTTACAACGTGATGTGCAGGATGATGTTTTCAACATCTTCCACTACGCCCTCAACCCGGGTGGCTATCTCTTTCTGGGCAGTTCGGAGTCGGCTGAGCATCTCCCTGAATTATTCCAGGTAATGGACAAAACCCACCGCATCTATCAAGCCAAAGCCTGGGTCGGGGAAAGACCTCAAATACCTTCCATGCCACTCGTCCGTCGCGCCGCTCGCCGTTCTGCCAAAGGTTATGATGGAATCCGTCCGCATTTGATGCGCTTTGCGGAGGAGTCGGATTTTCCAGGGGAAGAACACCGTAGAGCGCTCGAAAGCTATGGACCTCCCAATGTGCTCATCGACAACCGGGCGACCATCCTGCACGTTTCGGAGACGGCTGGGCGGTACTTACTTCAGCCCAAAGGTACCATCACCGGCGACCTGCTTAAGCTTGTGCGCCCGGAACTGCAATTGGAATTGCGCACTGCAATCTTCCATGCCTTCGAAAAAGACCAGGCTATAGTCACGCGTCCGGTGCTCGTCCAATTCAATGGTCATGCGCGTCGTGTCCTCATTGCGGTCCGTCCTCATGCCGAGACCACAAAACAGTACGGAGAGCAGCAGAAACAGGCGCTGGTCTTCTTTATCGAAGACACGTTGGACGAACCGGCCGTTGAGACAGAGTCAGAAACTGGCCATCCTCACGATGAGGTGGAACGAAATCAGTTTGTGGCTCAATTGCAAGCGCAAGTGCAGCGCCTGCGCGAGCAACTACAGGTCACAATCGAGGAATACGACAGCTCCAATGAGGAGATGAAAGCTGCCAATGAGGAACTGCAATCCATCAATGAGGAATACCGCTCTGCCACCGAGGAATTGGAGACCAGCAGGGAAGAACTGCAATCGGTCAACGAAGAGTTGCAGACCGTAAACAGCGATATGAGGAACAAGCTGGATGAGCTTGCCCGCGCCCATGAGGAACTGGACAACCTTCTGGGTGCCACGGAGATCGGTATCCTCTTCCTGGACCGCGAATTACGCATCCAGCGCTTCACCACAGGCATGAATGAAATTTTTAATTTTATGCCTGGAGATCGCGACCGACCGATCCGTCACCTGACCCATAAACTCAAATATGACCGTTTCACAGAGGATGCCGAGCTGGTCATGCACAAGCTGGTACAACTGGAGCAGGAAGTGCAGACAGAAAATGGCAACTGGTTCCTGCTAAGGATGCGTCCATTCCGCTCCACGGAGGATAGGATCGAAGGCGTTGTCTGCAGTTTCGTGGACATCAACAAACTCAAGAAAGCCGAAGATGAAATTCTAAGTAACAAGGAAACGCTTGAATTACGCGTGCAGGAACGTACCAGGGAACTGGATGAAGCCAACCAGAAAATAAGCCAGGCGCGAGATCTTTTCGAAATTTTTTTCGAAGCCAATCCTGTTCCCGTATCCATTACGCGGCTTGAGGATGGTCTCATCTTTAATGTGAACGATGCTTATTTGCAATACTTCAACCTTAAGCGTGAAGATGTAATCGGTCATACCATAGGCGAGTTTAATCTCCCAATTAACTCGAGACATCGTCCACGCCTGATTGCCAGATTACAAAAAGAAGGAATCATCCGCAATATCGAGCTGGAAATAACTCACCCATCTGGGGAGAAAAAAACAGTTTTGAGCTCCATGCAAATCGTCACGGTCGATGATACGAGGGCGTTGATGTTGGCCTTTGGTGATATCACCGAGCGTGTGCGCGCGGAACACAAGATCCGCACGGCGGTCACGAGCGCGAGTGCAGCTGAACAAATGGACCGTCAGCGCATCTCCCAGATTCTGCATGATGAGCTGCAGCAAAACATCTTCGCGGTCAAGATGCAGTTATCCTTCCTGGCAGATGCATTGAAGCAAAACAACCCTGAGGCAGCAAGCGTAGATCTCCAACAACTGGATCAATGGCTGGCTGAGGCCATTGCAACCACACGCCAGCTCAGCATTGATCTGAGCCCGCCGCTCTTGCGCGGGGAAGGCCTGACGGAGTCACTCCTCTGGCTGGCATCTCAAATGAAAACTCAATATAATCTGGATGTAACGATAGAACCCAACGGCACGCAAGTTGCCTTTGAGGATGATGTGCGCAGTTTGCTATTTCAGTCTGTGCGAGAGCTTCTCTTTAATGTCGTTAAGCATTCCGGAAGTTTGGAGGCTCATGTGGCCCTGGAACAAATGGACGGCCAGGTAAACATTGTCGTCAGCGATAAAGGAAGGGGATTCGATATGCAGGAAATTACCGAGAGCCATCTAAATGGTTTGAAAAAAATGCGTGACCGTTTATTCCTTTTAGGATGCAATCTTGAGATAGAGTCTGAACCAGATAAAGGGACTCGTATCACCATCGAAGCTCCAATTGTGGGCCCGATGGAGTAAGATGTACTCGATTTTACTTGTGGAAGACCACACCACCTTCGCTAATGTTCTTATCCGCTTTTTAGGCCTGACAGATAACTTACACGTAGCAGCAGTTGCAAAAAGAGCAGAAGCAGCGCTGCGGGAGCTGCAAACGCAAAATTTCGATCTTGTCCTGGTGGATGTTGCATTGCCCGAGATGAACGGCATCAGCCTTGTGGGCCTGATCCATGCACAGTATCCTGAGCTGCCCTGCCTGATGCTTTCCGGGCATACACTTGTTCATTATGTAAACCGCGCGCTTGCAGCGGGTGCGCGTGGGTATATTCTCAAAGACGACACTTATGCAATTGTCGAAGGTATTCAGCAGGTATTGAGAGGAGAGATCTATGTATCCAAACAACTTCGTCGTAGTTAAACATAATATCTCGATCCACGGACCGTTCGCGGAGGATTGATATGGGCACAACTTCAATTCTTTTAGTGGAAGACCATGAAGTCTTCGCCAAGGCGCTTCTGCGTGTGTTGAGCGGAAACAAGGATTTGAATGTGGTGGCAGTTGCAGAAAGTGCCGAACGGGCTCTCGAACAATTGTCTGACCTGTCAGTTGATCTCGTTTTGGCAGACGTCTCCCTGCCACACATGAACGGCATCAATCTTGTTGGAGAAATACGCGCAAAATATCCCGATGTGCGCTGTGCAGTACTTTCCGGTCATCTCTCCCCAGACTATGTTCAACGTGCTCTGGAAGCAGGTGCACACGGCTATATGGTCAAGGATAACCCGGGCGGCATCCTCGAAGGCATACGGCACATCATGAAAGGTGAAGTGTATATCAGCAAGGAAGTGGGTAACACTTTGAATGAACCGCCGACCGCGACCCTGCCTCCGTATGGAGATAATCCGCGAAGCACAACATCAAATGTGTAGCCTTGGAAGATCCCTTCCTGCGCATATAATAAATCTCTAACATGTCATGCTGAGCTGCATAGCGGCGAAGCATCTCTACTTTCGAAAGCACGAGACTCTCACCTGCACCTGCTCCAGGTACAAGTGTCGGTCGCGAAAAAAGCGCTCCCTCACACCGTCCCGAAGCGGTGTCCCTGCGGGAGAGCGACATTATTCTCAAATCAATACGCCCGAGGTATCGGGCGTTTGTTTGTTAATCAGCTTTTAAGTCTAGGTAGGGTAAGCTTCTATTGGATGATAAGTACTTATCTCTTACAATTAATTGGCAACGTCATCCAACTTTGCAGGATGAGAAATTGGAGCTCCGTCATTACATAACTTTGAACCAGCAAAGCCCTAAACAATACCGTCTTTTGGAGGATCAACATGGATACAATTAAGGTTTCTGCCAACTCACGTACTGCAGCCGTCGCAGGTGCAATTGCAGGCGTCATTCGTGAACATAAACATGCTGAGGTGCAGGCAATTGGCGCTGGAGCCGTCAATCAGGCCGTGAAAGCCCTGGCGCTGGCGACTGGCTACCTCAAGAATGACGGCATTAATGTCATCTGTGTGCCCGAATTCGCTGACGTTACAATTGCAGACAAGATCAGAACTGCCATTAGATTTGTAATTGACCCGAATTAGCTACTGGCATTTGATCAATATAAGATTATCTTTTAGTTCTCCACGGGGTTAAACAGTGGGTTCATAAAAAAGCAACTTGACTGGCGTGCCATTTTTACTTTTTGGCACGCCTATTAAGTGTTGTTTATGGTTCGCGCTATTGATGGATTCCAGGTAGAAGGCATCAATATATTAATAGAGATTTCATTCTTTCTATCGTTTTCTTAACTACCTGTGATTTAAGAACCAAAAAGCCCGGAATTTTATTTCCAGGCTTTTTCTAGGCTGGGGAGCAGGGATTCGAACCCCAAATTTCACGTCCAGAGCGTGACGTGTTGCCGTTACACCACTCCCCAATACGGCGGGTATTTTACCACTAAATTATGTTCTGCCTCCCCTCCAATGGTCTGTTTCACGTGAGGCTGGCGTATCAAGCAAGTCACTTACGTGCGGTACGCCTCGTGTTATCCTCCATATCCATCAGGATCAGCAGAGCTTTTGATACGGTCTGCAAGCCAAAGAAGTAAGCAATACCAGGTAAAGGCTGCAAAAAGTATGGCACAAAAATATTGATGGCACTCAGGAAAGTCATTCCTTTGTCAAAAAAGAGGCCACTTGCGTATTGACCGATAAACAGCAAAACCGAAAAGAACCAATATACGAGGTAGATGCCTAAGATAACCCATGCAAACGCTTCTGCCCATCTCGAGAGCCGCATGACAGAGTCTCGATCAAAATATGTGCCTAAAAATGTTGCCTGCTTTTCATTTGATTCGCTCATGAGTACCTCCACAGGGAATTATATAACAACTTGCGTTTGTTATAATTGTCTTCATGACTGCATTCATCAGGCAAATGTTCCCAAAACACGACACAGGAAAACAGTCTCAAAGGAAATGAAAAACAATACCAGGCTAGCACTACCATGACTACAGAGGAAACCAAACCGACAGATTTTATCCGCGAAGCTGTTGCAGAAGATTTGAAAAATGGACGCTTCAACTACGTCCGCACGCGCCTGCCGCCTGAACCGAACGGCTATCTGCATATCGGACATGTCAAGGCGTTCATGATCGATTACCTCATCGCCAAGGAAAACAATGGCGAGGTGATCCTGCGCTTCGATGATACCAACCCGACCAAGGAAGAAACCGAATTTGTGGAAGCCATCGAAGAGGATGCACGCTGGCTGGGTATCGAATGGAAGAAAGTGACATTCGCCTCCGATTACTTCGACGAATTATACGAATGGGCGAAGAAACTTGTACTCATGGGCAAAGCCTATGTGGACGATCAATCCCCTGAGGAACTATCGGCGAACCGGGGCACATTTACAGAACCCGGAAAGAACTCGCCATACCGCGACCGTGATGTGGAAGAGAATATGGATTTGCTCGAGCGGATGAAGAATGGCGAATTCCCCGATGGATCACGTGTCCTGCGTGCCAAGATAGACATGGCACATCCCAACATCAATCTGCGTGATCCGGTGATGTATCGCATCATCCATGAACCAGCACATCATCGCACCGGCAATAAATGGAAGATCTATCCCTTATATGATTGGTCGCATGGGCAGAACGATTCAATGGAAGGTGTTACGCATTCACTGTGCTCACTCGAATACCTAAATCATCGCCCGCTGTATGAATGGTTCCTCGAGCAGTTGGAGGTTTTCAAGCCGCGGCAAATTGAGTTTGCAAAGCTCAACTTGAATTACACCATCATGAGCAAACGCAAGCTGAGGCGCCTGGTGGAAGAAAATTACGTCAAGGGCTGGGATGACCCGCGTATGCCTACTTTGCGGGGTCTGCGGCGCCGCGGCTACACTGCAGAAGCCATCGTAGACTTTGTCCAGCGTATGGGTGTCTCTACAGTCGCCACATCCAACGCAGGGGTGATCGCGGATATCGCCTTCCTTGAATCGCGCGTACGCGATGACCTCAATAAACATTCGCCTCGCCGTATGGCGGTAATCAAACCATTGAAGGTCGTAATTGATAATTATCCTGATAGCCTCATGGAAGAGATGGAGGCGGTCAACAATCCCGAAGATCCATACGCAGGCACTCGCAAAGTCCCATTCTCGAAAGTCCTTTACATCGAGCAGGACGATTTCCGCGAAACGCCGCCGCCAAAGTATTATCGGCTTTACCCGGGCAACGAAGTACGATTGCGCTATGCGTATTTCATCAAATGCACGGATGTCGTCAAAGATGAAAACGGCGAGATCATCGAAATACACTGCACATACGACCCCGCCACGCGCGGCGGTGACTCGCCTGATGGACGAAAGGTGAAGTCCACCATTCACTGGGTATCCGCCAAACACGCGAAAGAGGCAGAATTCCGCATGTATGACCGTCTCTTCACAAAAGAAGATCCGGAAGAAGGCGAAGAGGGATTCCTTGCTGCGTTGAATCTGGATTCCTTACGGGTGAATATGGGATATGTGGAACCGCTCCTCGCGCAGACGAAGCCTGGTGACCGTTTCCAATTCGAACGCCTAGGATACTTCTGCACCGATCCCGACTCAGCCGACGAAAAACCCGTTTTCAATCTGACTGTTTCATTGAAGGATACCTGGGCGAAGATCGAGAAATCCAACAAGTCGAAATAGTCTCAGGAGTCGGACATATAGGACCTGTGAAACCGCGCCTGCCGTCAAACGCATCGAAACCCTATATGACTGGAAATCGGCGCCAGGGGTAAGCCCGGCTAAGAAGAGTCCAATAAATCATCTTTCGATTTCAGAAACACAATCGCAATGTTATGTTGCCTTGTCCAGACTAGAATTACATCATTCAGGATATATAATTGGACAGAGTTAATATGGCATCACGACCCGCAAAACTTGCGAAAAAATTCCAGGATCTTCTGCTTAACTTCTCTCAAGCCGAGGAAATGAAGGAACGCCAAAAGATCGAAGCTTCACTTTGGAGCGACTATGGGGCCGAGTTTGCGGTCTTTGTGCTTGATATGTCCGGCTTCTCTATGCTCACGCGCAAATATGGAATCGTCCATTACCTTTCGATGGTGCGGCGGATGCAATTGACGACCGAACCCATCGTCAAATCGTATGGAGGACGGATGCTCAAATATGAAGCGGATAATTGCTTTGCTGTCTTCCCTGAACCTCTTGCGGCCGCCAATGCTGCCATCGCTATGCAGCACGCATTCAGAGCAGAAAATTTGCTTACCTCAGATGATCTGGATATCCACATCTCCTGTGGGATTGACTACGGCAAGTTGTTGATCATCGGGCATGAAGATTGCTTCGGCGACCCTGTCAACCGCGCCTCCAAAATGGGAGAGGATGTTGCAGCAGCCGGCGAAATTCTGATTACCAAAGAAGCCATGGAAATGATCCCGGCTGAAGCGGGAATTTTGACTCGTGAGATCAGCATTTCAATCTCAGGCGTCAACATCCCTGCCTATGCGATTGAGTACACAGTGGAGTAGCTCATCCTGTTATTTATTACAAACAGGCCGTTCACGTGAACGGCCTGTTTTATGATTTACCTGTCCCACTTCCCTGTAGATTAGCCCATTTTATATCTATAATTTAAGCCAATCTACTGCAAAATCTTACAAGAAGAATAGCAGTAACCACAAGCAAGAGACGCATAGTATTACTTCCTCCCCTTGCACGACCTCTCTGCTGAAAGCCCCCACCAACCATAAGATCAACAACACTGCGATAATAAATTCAAGCATAAGAGTTCTCCTTCTAGAAAATTCTTATCAATCTCCCCTCGAAACGAGGGGAGATTGCCTTTTGCAATTCATAACTAACGTTATGGAGGAGGCGGTGGGCCGTCGTGTCTATGAGCGCCCGACCCAGCCAACAGTGCAACCAGGAAGACCACACCCAACAATGCAATCAAACCGAAGAAGATCCACATCATAGGGCTTGGATCAGTCGTACCTGTCACGGGGACTAACTGGGTCACAACTGGTACTACAAGGGTAGTGCCAACTGGTGGCGTACTAACGACCGGAGTCGTCTGAAATGCCGCGGTCTGCGCTTGCGAAGGACCGGCGACGAACCCGAATGCTCCCCATAGAAGCACAAAAAGCATCAGGGCAATGGGGAAAGTTGTTTTTCTGTTCATCGTGTTTTTCCTTTCGTATGTCAGACTCTGCGCCTTGGTGAGTTCCGTAGAATTTCGGCTGAGAATGACAAGATATCTGCGACGTATAGAGATATAAAAACCTGAAACAGGTAATATATCTTTAACTATTATGTGGATGACCTAAAATACCGTCAATAAGGACTTGTCCCTGCATAAATTAGGGAAAGCCCTGCCTGTTATTTGTACGGGCAAGGAATAAAAATACTCAATTCCAGCTCTTCCTGAATATTGACTATACGCAAATTCTAGATACCTACGCACCTCGAGACGGAGGGCATCTCGAAAAATATCAATTTCGATTTTCTAATCTTAAAAAATTTTTCGACGCGCGAGCATCAGATTTATAATCAGTGAACTTCTAAAAAATTTAGTCAGAGGTGTAAAAAAAGTGTCAAAACCCGCCTTCCGCATCCATTTTAATAATAATCGCCAGTGGTTCAATGTATATGTTGCCGATAACCCGACCCGATTCAAACGACGGAACCAGTGCCACGCATACTATATTGCGGCGGAAGTACGCAAGCAAAGACAGGGGTTGTTTGGGTATATTTACCTGAGCGAGCTGAACTCTTCCCCAATGGCGCATGAACTGGTTGCCCATGAAGTCCAACATTTGATCTTCGATTGGGTGCTTACACGCAGAGGAATGTCGATTAGCGAGAGAAATGAGGAACGAATTGCTACAATGACCGGCGAGATCGCCCGCAGATTCTGGCGAAAATACCAACGCTGGTCCCGGTACACTAAAACCATATAGAAAAATATAATCATCAAAAGCGCCGCGCGTGTGAACGCGCGGCGCTTTTGATTCATTTTGCTTTGTCAGATACTCTAAATTTTACATTCTCTCAAGCATCTCAATTGCCATTTTCAAGCGCTGCAACACATTTTCCGTGCCGATGAATTCCATACTCT
>DAINRK010000023.1:0-18793 GCA_036741855.1 Anaerolineales bacterium | reverse complement strand
GGAAGGGCAGTAAGGCTCAAAATGCTTATGAAGGCATGATGACTCTATGGCATTCCCCACTGGCGGATGGAAGTGTGGTGACCATTGCTGAGCCAATCGCATGCCTGCCAGACCTAAAGTTGATGCTGCAAACCACGATACCCGGGGAATTAAGCCTGGAGGATTTGTTAAAATCGGTGATTGACCAACCAAATCAAGTAGAGGAGGAGAAGCTCTACCGCTACATCAGAAAGACGGCAGCAGGTTTGGCTGCTTTTCACCGATCTGGAGCTTCATATGGAGAGCGTGTCGAACTGGGTGAGCGGTTCGCCCATATCCACGAGCTGATGCACCGATTAACCGTTCTGTTACCAGAGCTTGAGGATGCCATTCTTCCGCTTCTCGAGCGACTCGAAAACCTGGCTGCCCTCTACCCAAACGAGCCGGCCGTGCCCACCCACGGAACCTTTAACCCTGAACAGGTATTAATCGATGGGGAACGGATTGGCTTTATCGATTTTGACGATTACTGTATGGCTGAGCCTGCCCTGGATGTGGGGTTATTCCGGGCGGCGATTAAAGATGCAGGTATGAATGCCCCGTTTTCCTCGTCCATACCGAGTCGGGCCGAACGCCTTGCCCGGCTCATCTTGTTAGAAGAGATTGGCGATGTTTTTCTGAGCGAATATGAAACTCATGCCGCTATCTCCCGTCATCGGGTGGCGTTTTGGGAAGCAGCCGATTACCTGAGAAACTGTCTGCATTATTGGATCAAAGTGAAACCTGATGAACCAGACAATGCCCTGTTGATCCTGGAGCAGCATCTCCAAAATTGCGAGCAAAATCACCTGCTCGATTGGGCGCAGCCCTAATCGGTAGGGGAGTCGCGGGTATCAAGCAAACGAGATTCGAGCAGGAAGCGATTGAGCAATCGCACCAGGAGCGGAATTTCGCTCGGTTTGACCTTCGTCCATCCAGTGACGACGAAATAAAAAAGATTGAGGGCTTCCCATAAAACGACCCGCTGGTGGGATACCGGCTGGTTTTGTTCATATGCATCCAGGAATTGTTTACGAATCGAGAAGACCTTCTCAAACCTGGACTCCCAATGGGCTGGATCCTCTCCTTTGCCTGAAGCGGTAGCGGCCAGGCTGATGCTCATCATCGAAGTCAGGAACATCGAGAGATCTCTGGCCGGCTCCGACTGGCAAAACGAATCGAAATCGATGAAACCAAGTTCTTCCTTATGTAGGAGGACCTGAACAGGCCGGAATGTGCCATGGGATGGAACAAAGGGGTCAGGCGAGGTCACCGCTTCGAGTTGCTTTAGCCGATCCAATAAAGGTTCGGCTTGTGAGGAAATGTCGGGAAAGACCGTAGACAATGGGAATAAGCTTGCCTCAATTTCCGCAAGCTCGTCCGCCCAGCTCACCACCGGCCCGATTGTGACACCAGACTGGTGGAGGTCGGCGAGGCCCTCCGCCGTTTTGCCCATGGCTTCGCTCACTATCCCAAGCGCTTCTGGTGTTCCCTCATCGAGAGCCGACAGGAATAAGTCCGCGAGAGTTTGTTCCTCCCAGATAGGGCCCTGGAGGAACACTTTCAGGTCAGGATCATAAGCAATCGGTTCGGCAATGCGCACCGGGCCGCTGGAACCAAATGAGGCGTTCCAAAGAGCTAACAAACTTGCAAAAGCGTTCCGCTCCTTTTCCTGCCTAGTGGTTTTTGCCACGACAAGCGAGGGTGCGCGCACATCTGACGGCGTATCTGGTGCGTACTCGAGATGATACAGAATAGTGCAGCGATCGCCCGGCTTGTAACGGACAATTTGGGGATCGCAAGACTGAATCTGTATCTTATGGTAAGCAGGCGCTGCGCTGCGCAAACTGCGCTCCAGAAACTCGCGTGACTTCTCAGGGTCGGTCAACAAACCAAAAGCAGCCAGTTCAGTTTCAGGTTTGAGTGTGCTTATCTCAAGATTTAGTTCAGGGAGAACGGCGTGCCATCCATCTATCCCAAAGACCCCTTCAACGACCGCATGATCAGCAAGGATTGATCCGGGCGGATAGAGGATTCCATTCAATTCGATGGTTTTATCATCTGGCTCTCCAGGAACGCGAAATTTCACGGTGCAGCGATTCTGCCAGACTCCTTCCCCGTATTGCATATGACCAATTTTGCATTTCTTAAGGATGATCCTTCCATCGGCGATCTCAGGGATATCCCGAGCCAGGACGCGGTAGGTACGATCATGATCTTTGATGGAAGCCAGCCAGTCTGGAAGATTGGAAAACTGCTTCAAGCCCCCAGATATAGCAGCATCCTGTGCCTGTTGAGTGAGACGACCTGTGTCCGACATGGTTTTCTCCTGGAGCAGATGAACCTCGTGGGCTCACTTCCCTTCTGCTTAATCAACTCCGCGATCGAGCGCCTGGAGAACCTCAGCAGCCCGCCCGATGATCTGTTTTGTGGTTCGCGCCCAGTGTTTGTGGTAGAGGGGAACGCGCCTTGCAACGATCTTTACCAGGATCAAGACATGGAAAAATTTGGCCCGCGCCAGACGCTCATCCACAACACGATCCGGCTCGCCTGCGTCTCGATAACCATTGAGAAGTTCCTCTTGAGCCTCTTCTACTCCAGAAATCCCCTGTACTGCAAACCACCAGTCGAGGTCCGCCAGGAACTTTCCAACATCCAGGGCTGGGTCAGTCAAAGTGCAGGTGTCAAAATCGATCAGTGTCAAACCGTTCGGTGTAGAAAGTAAATGGTCGGCCTTGAAGTCGGCATGAGTAAACGTAGGTTTTTCCTGAGGTAAGGAGGAATAACGCTCCTGTACCTCATCCAGGATTTCGAGAATCTTATCGTGAGTTTCAGGCAGGAGAACATGAATATGCTCACTGGCTCGCCGGACAACCTTCGCTTCATTGACAAAATTATTCTGCTTTAAATCCGCTTGCAACCCTTCAGGACCATTGTGCAGGAAAGCTAGGGCCCGCCCAATGATCTGGAGCTTAACCGCAAGCCACCGCCGCGACCGATTAAGCTGATGAGAGAGTGGAATTCCGGGAGCATGAGAATAAAAGATAACCCCATCCTCCTGGCTGATGGCTTCTGGTCTATTCCCCTGAAATCTCTGGTTATTGGCAGCCAGCCAATCGACGACCCGATTGGCAACGCCAAAAGCCCGAACAGCATCTTCTGGATTCGAATACACCTTGGCATATAATATTTGCCCGGAGGGCGTCAGCGTCCCAGGCGAGGAAAGCTCATAACGCAATACGTGACGCTCGCCTGGCCGGTAGCGGATTGGAGTGACCACGAGCATTTGCTTCCTATCATGAACAATGCCAAGAGAGGCAAGCCTCTCAGCTACATAGGAGGGTTTACCCAACTGAACCAGGTGCGGAAATTCCGGATCAAACGGCCAAACCTCGAGCTTGAGCCCTTGATCGGGAATTTCCCTCCATAGCGAGCGCTGTACAGGCATCAATCCAGATTGGTTCGCTTCTTCTTGCAGCTGGTCCCAAGCATCTGCTTGGTTCGTGCCATCCGCGGTTTTCTGCCACGCCGCGGCCAAATGAACTAGGTGACTTGCCTGACCCGACGAGTCTAATGCCGGGAAAGTGAAATAGGCCAATAGCTTTCGTCCGGGTTTGAATTTGGCACGTGTCAGGTGGAAAGGACCGGCGCGATAGCCGGATCGCAGCATCTGTTGCACTTCCCCTCGCAACAGGCGGCGCGAGGATGGACCATTCAATACCGACTGAATCCCAGCCAGACCAGCTTTTCCCGAGAGGATCTTTTCATCGTTCATTGCAGTTTCAGGACGTAGATGCCTTGTTCTTGATCGATAAACTGATCTGTCTCTGACATTCGACTCTTTCCTCAAGCAGGATAAGGGTCTGCCTTAACCGGCTGCCCTTCATTTTCTCCCAACTGTGCAGAGTCAGCCGAATGAGGCTGATCAATTCATAAATCGCGACCCGTCCTCGTAACAGTCCTTCATCGGCGATCCAGCCTCTCGATACATCGACATATGTATCGAGAAAAAGAGCGCACAAACGCTCGATCGCTTCGGGTGCAAAGGGAGCATTTGGATCCTGATCTTTAATAATATTCAGCCTCTGGTATGCCAAATAATGGCCCAGATCCTGCGCGGGTTCCACCTGGCAAATAGAATCAAAATCAACCAGGCCCCCACCACTTCCGTCAAAGATCAATTGAGTGTAGGTGAAATCGCCGTGGCTGAAGCAGGGTGGCATGGCTGTGTACATCTGAGAAAATTCAACCGTCTCGTTGATCCAGGAGTCGATCTGCTCACGCAATTGAGGAAAGGTCCGACCTACAACTTTGGTCTCATCTCGCAGTTCAGCAATCTGCATTTCCAGCGTCTTATCCGGACCCAACTTAATATCTGAGCCATGCAGAGTGGCTGCAATCAAAGCGCAGATCCTAACAGCCTGCTCCAGGGTCATCTCACTTTCATCCGAAGTATTTCTGCTGCCTGCCCCGCTACGATCACCAGTCCATGTTTTCAACAATTCTTTGAAAAAAGGTTTTCCCGGAAGCGCTTCCATCAAAAGCAGGTTTAAGTCTGGAAAGTAACCTAATGCTTGAGGGATGCGGAATCGGTACGGAACTTCAGATTCGCGCAACCTCTCTCTTAACGCGGAGAGGATGGAGATTGTCAAGCTGCCTAAGCCCTCCGCATCGACTTTTCCATAGACGGTTATCTTGTGCGGGGTCCGTGTCGCAACTTGCATGCCATCAACAGAGTAGCGTAGAACACAGCGCTCATAGCGCCCGTAGTGAGCGAGGTCGAGATGGACATCTTTAATGAGGAGCTCACCCGATAACGCCTCCGGCAGCGTTTCCGCCAGGATGCCTGCAATATAGTGCGGATCGGTTGCCTCCACCAAGGTTGGAATCATACCGTCAATCGGGAAGACGGATAATGCCATCATCAAGTTTTCAACCATCGCAATCGGATTGGCAAACACCTTAATTTCTGGCCGATCGCTCACTCGGGTAGCAATAGGACTGAGAGTATTATCAACATATGTTTTACAACTGGAAACGTCTCTGAATTGTCGCGCGTTGACCAGCACAGTGCTCGTCTGATCGTTTGCATTGTCCAGGATGGTCAGCTTGTATTGCATATTGATGATGTGGTCCGGCAGGTAAAGCGCTTTTCCAGGAGAACAACTGACAATGGAATAAAGTTCATTATCGAGGCCAAAGAGAACTTCCTGCAAAATTTGCCTCATCGTATCCGCGTGAAAGGCTTCAGCCAGCAGAGGAACGTTCTTCTGCAGAAATACACTGCGAGGCAAATTACTGTCTAAAGTCTCAATTAATCGCTCAATCGATGAGTTTGCCATGATTGTTTTCAACCCTTTTCCACTTTTGAATTTGTCATTTCGGACACGGGAACAGCGCTACCCATCTCTCTTTGGCCGGATTGCATTGCATAGAGGTTGGCATACAATCCTCCTGAGCGGACTAATTCATCGTGGGTCCCCATTTGCTCAATTTGGCCCTCCTTGATGACAATGATCTTATCAGCGTCGCGAATTAAACTTAGTTCATGCGAGATAATAATGGTAGTCTTACCGTTCATCAATTTGCGCAAAGCCTGTAGCACCAAGTCCGTTGATTCCGCGTCTAGCCCCGTCGAGGGTTCGTCCAGAATCAAAACGGGTGTATCGCGGATAAACGCGCGGGCTATCGCAATCCGTTGGCGCTGACCACCCGAAAGATTCGAGCCGCGCTCCCCTAACATGGTGTAATAACCATCAGGCATTTTGGAGATAAATTCATCTGCATTGGCGTTTTTGGATGCATCGATAATTTCCACGCCACTTGCGTCCGGGCGTCCATAGGCAATATTTTCGACGATGCTGCCCGTAAACAAGATGGACTCCTGGAGCACCATACTCATCTGTGCACGAAGTGATTCCAGAGTGTAATTGCGAATGTCACGTCCATCAATTAAGATTTGTCCGTCATTCGGATCATACAGGCGAGGAATAAGCTGGGCAATGGTGCTTTTTCCCGCGCCGGTGTGACCGACTACTGCCACCACCTGGCCCGGTTCAACCGTGAAGGAGAGACCGTTCAGTGTAGGTCGCGGCTGTTTGCCATCCGATCCTTTTTTCGAGGAACCGAGCCCTGGATAAGTAAACACTACATTCCGGAACTCAAGCCTGCCACGGAAAGGCGGTGCAGGAACCGCGTCTGATTCATCTCGCACCTCCGGCTTCATGTCCATCAAGTCGCCCACGCGTTCCAGGCTGGCATACAGCTTACCAAAGGCATTCCACTGGGCAATCAGCTTCTTCGTCGGCTTGAACATGTCGTCGATCCATTTGATGAATGTGTACAACATGCCAACTCCCAGGATCAAGGGATTCCGGAAGATGATCCATGCCCCCACACCGATCACCGCCGCCGTGGCAAACGCGCCCATAACACTCACCGCCCAACTGAAACGCGCCTGATACCCCGCGGCATCCAAAGCCGCGTCCATCGCTTTGCGACTTTGGGCAGAGAAGAGGGATTGTTCATAACTGCCCTGTCCGTACACTTGGATGACCCGGATAGAGGCTAACATTTCCTGGGCAGCAGAAGCCAGCTCGCCTTCGGTTGAACGCAGGCGTTTGCTCGCCGACTTGATTCGGCCGGTGTAATAGTTCGAGACAATGGTCATAAAGGGAAGAATCGAAACGGCCAGTAGTGGGATCAAGAATACAGCCGCATCGCCCTGAACACCCTGCCCGGGACGCCAGATATGCCATGCTTGCCAGAACATCAGCCCCAAAACCATAACGAGGTATAGCACACTGCCGAGAAGATCGGACAGATTCGAAATAATGAAGTCCTCTACCGCGGCCACATCGGAAGTGACGCGGGTGAGAATGTCCCCCGTGCGGCTCTGATTATGGAAGGACAGGGAGAGTTTTTGCAGATGCCCGTAGAGAAAAACACGCATATTGTAGCCAACCCCGCGGCCGCCCTGGGCAAGGTAGATCTCAGCCAGTGAGTCACACAGACTGTTGATCATGGTCAGACCAATAATGCCAAACCCGGAAAGAACCAGGGTTTCGACATCCGGGTTGATCCCGGAATTGAAGCCCAGAAGCTGGAGCGGAGTGCGTGGTGATGCAGCCGCGTCTCCAAGGATTTGACTGACGCGCAACGTTACGTAGGTAATTGCGTAACCGGTCACCAATGGAATGACTAGATTTGTGATCTGTTCAACGATCAGTGTGATCAAAGATAAGGTCAAAAGCCGACGTGAGTTTTGAGAGAAGCGCGCAATAATCCCCACAAGCGGGCTGAAGTTCAGGCGGGTCGAAGAAGAGCTTTTTTGATCGTCAGAAGATTTTTTACTCATCAGCACACCAATTTGATCTAAAGGATGTAAACCATAATTTTAGACAAACAAAGCTTTTAGGCGATTTGCAGCTAGAGCAATATCGAACTGTTCAGTCACTTTTTTCGAGGCCGCAGCGCCTAATTGTCTGCGTTTTTCAGCGTCCCGTAGAAGCTCAAGAATCCCTGATGAAATGCCCTTAACATCATGCTGTTGAAATAAAAGCCCATTGTGATCGTTATCCACCAGTTCAGGAATTCCAGCCACCGCCGTCGTAACCACTGGCAAACCCACTGCCATAGCTTCGACCAGCACGTTGGGGATGCCATCCCGGTCACCATCATCGGTTTGGACCGGCGTCAGGGCAAAAAGATTCGCGCTCTGAAATATAGAAATTAACTCCTGCTGTGTGCGGTCACCCATCAACATGACGTCCTCGGACATACCATGTTTCTCGATCCACTCTTTCAATTGTTGACTGAGCGGACCATCTCCGTAAATCGTACAACGGAATTGTTGCCCTCTTTCTTTAACCAGAAGCAGAGCCTGCAATAAATCCTGGAATCCTTTCTTCTCCACCAACCGCCCAACCGATAGGATGATAGGAATCTCTGTTGGTGTGCTGGTGTTTGCATCGGTAACCGGTTGAAAGTCCTTTAGATTTACACCGTGGTAGATCAACG
Organism: Anaerolineales bacterium; assembly: GCA_036741855.1. GTDB lineage: Bacteria > Chloroflexota > Anaerolineae > Anaerolineales > Villigracilaceae > Defluviilinea. Next base: position 10,756 of record DAINRK010000023.1, on the reverse strand, counting down.
AGAATTTCGACTTCTGCAATGGCGCAACCTGATTCAGGTATTCAATGTTTGCTCCGCAGCAGGTGATCACAGCGCTAGCCCGATGGATACGATCTGTTAAGGTATCCTCGGGCACCTGGTAGAGATCACGTGCGTGCGCGGTAAAACTAAATGGAAGACCAATTATGCAATTCACAAGATAAGCAATTAGGGCTGGGTCATGCGCAAAGTGGGCATGCAGATGGTCTATTTTTTTTCCAGTTCTCCGTTCTTCCAAATTGAGAACGTGAATCAAGTGAATAGCCTGAAGGAAGCATTCCCAGCGATTGCTAGCAGTATAGCCTTTATCAATCCCATTATGGGTACCTATATAAAACAGAGCGCGGATATATCCAATGAAATGTAACTTTGCGACTTCAAAGTTCTCGCGCAATACTTTCGTCAACGGCCGCGCCTGCGTCGCTTCCTCCAAATAATGAACGGGGGCCTGAACCTGATCTACTTGCATTTGAACCACCTTCTCCCAAGGGTTGGTCAGGGCAAAGATCTGAATTGCTACACCGATCTTTTCCAATGCAAGGATCTCATTCAGAATAAAGGTCTGTGAGAGACGAGGATAGCTGCGGAGGAGGTAGCCGATTTGCTTATCAGAGCGGCTTTTGCCCATCGAGTGGCCTTCTTAATTTCTGCAAATTCATAGACAGGTACTTCCGTTTCTTTTTGCGCAGCTCTGGTTTTAGCCGTCTCAAGGAGGGTAAGTGCCTGTTCGAGCATTAACCAGACCTGTGCCTGCTGTTCCTCTCCTTCCGGCCAGGGACGTGGACCACGAAACTTGCATAACTGCTTGGCAATCTTGAGACAGGAGTAAATGTAGAAAAACAGGAATTTCTCGTCCCATTGCCATCCGGTTTCATTGGAATAAGCATCCAAAAAGCGGTTTTGGAGATCTGTAAACTGCGCGGTATGATCCTCATTGCGGTAGGCCAGCAGATAAAAATTGGCACAAAAATGTGCCAGGTCAAAATTTGGGTCACCCAGGCGCATCTCGTCAAAATCAAATACCTTCAAACCACTGTCGATCAGTATATGCTCATAATGAAAATCCTTATGAATGGGAACACGAACGCTAAAGTCCAGCTCGGCCGTCTTTTGGATCAGATAATCTGCAATATGGTTAACCGCCTTTTGCTCATCTGGATATTTCTTTGATATTAGCTCCGCCCAATCGCGCATGTTATCCACTTCATTCTCAACCTTGAACTCCTTCTCGAGCGGAATTTGATGGGTGTGCAGTTGCGCCAGCCATTTTCCAGCAAGCTCCATTGCACGGACCACTTCATCGCCGTCCAATGAGCGCAACGCGATGTAATCGCCGAGCAACTTACCTTCTGCCGGAATAAAAACGAGCATCGAAAGATTTGGGATCACTCCCAACGGCTCTGGAATATCCAGGTCTGCTGCATCGCGAAAGACTTCATTGTGAAGCGTATTCATCACCTTGTACGCCCGTTCAGATAAATATGGTTCTGGATAAAGTTTGCCATACACGGAAGCATATTTCTGGCACTCCAGCTGGTCCAGGTCATAACGAATGACGCCGCGTTTCCCTGGTTTATAAGCCAACAGTTTCGCACGATGAACAAACCGCGCGGCAGAAGCAGAACAGACATCACCGAGCATGGGTGTGAGATTGCCATTCATGATCTCGGCATTGAGCGCACTCCACAGGGCAGGGAATGGTTTATCCTCAAACACCTTTGGAAATTTCGTTTTGCTGCTGGCTGTCCGCAGATGAGCAACCAACTTTCCCTTAATGTTGCTGATCGTGTCTGCTTCAAGGTTCGCTAAATCCTCTTTAATCGCAGAGAAGGCGGCTTGAATAAGATGAATGACAAGCGGCCATTCCAGAAACGTCAGGCTTCTAAAACGGCGGCCAGCAATTTTTAGTAAGGAGGCCGCCTGATAGACTGACAACCATCTTTTGTCAATATCGCCCTGCACGGTCAGGTATCCTTCCAGGAACGCCCGACCCGCACGCTCGATAAACTCAGCATGTTCGGGTTGGCGGATCGCCTTCCAGCACAAGTACGCCAGGAAATTCCCAAGATCACGGGCCGGGTTAGCCCAGCAGTAGCTATCCAGGTCGATCATCGCCAGGCGATCTCCCTGTAAGATATACTGATCCGTACGCATTGCGCCATGGCTTGCAACGGGCTTTGGTTCCTTAAAATGGTCGACTTTTGAGAGGATTAGCTGAATGACTTCTTCATATTTGACTGCCATGTCGGGTCGTACTTTGGCAATGATCACTGTGTATTCATGCAGGTCTTGTAGGTCATCATAGACTGTTTTCGTTTCACTTGGAGCAGTCGAATTATTATGGAATACACCCAGCGCACGCCCTGCTTTCACAATCCAGTCTTCCCGAACCGAAACTTCATAAGTTTGATCGTAAATAAATTGCGTAAACTCAATCCCGTCGGGAACAGCATCTTGTAAGATCATTTCCATTTCAGGCCAGACGGCAACGGGCGCAGAAATCTGCGGCATATCCTCGTTTTCCTGGCTGGATTTGTGAAGCTCCATGAGAGCGTTCATGAGCTGTTCCGCGTCTCCGGCAAACGATTTTCCATAAAACACATCTTTACCGGAAGGCGTTTGCACAGTGTAGCGGATCACACAGTGCAGGCCAGGTTTGTAACGTACCGGGAAGATTTCCAAAAGCTTTATCTCATCGCGATAGCCATCATAAGCTGGCAACTCAGAAAAGCGTTTTTGCATCTCGTTCATGTTCGTTGCAATGGACAACCACGGAAGACGCTCATCGGCTGTGAAAATGCGTGGCAGTGGCCCATCGGGCGTAAAGTCCAGTACACCGATAGTCCGCTCTGCGGTACCGTCTGTTTTTCCGATTAGGATTTCATACGTAGTGACGCAACGTTGGGATGGCCGATATTTCACATCCTGCAACTTCTTGATAGTTAGTTTGCCTGATGGATTTTCTACAGAATTCGATAAATGGAGCTTCCGCTCGAAGAGATCGGCTACCTCCTCAAAATCAAACGCACTTGGCATATCTGGTAATTGATCGTCAAAGTCAAAACGGTATTCCATACATACGCTCCTAGTGACCGATACTTCGAAGCTAACCTGGCATTTCAGGAAGTTCTAACGTTTCCAGCTCCACGCTGTATTCCTACTAATAACACAATCAAGAACAGGCTCATGATTACTAATCTTAACCAGTAATCTAAAGGGTTAATAACAAATAATAAGAGCGGAACGGTGAGCAAAAGTACCCAGCTGATAGATGTTATAGTCCTTCTAGACAGAGCTGAAACCATCAGTCCCAAGACTCCGCCGATAAACGCGACTAGAGATAAAGTGATTCCAGAAGAGAGAAGGGCTTGGCTTCCTGCGGCACTGCCAATTTGCCCGATGGAGTGAATGATCGTCCAAACCAATCCCTGGTAAATGGCTAAAAGACCGACAAGCCATATTTTGGATAAGATGTATGGAAACAACAAAGAAGTGGTCCGTTGCTCACGCCGGTAAACATCTTTTTCTTTGAAGATTTCATTTTGAACCAGCATTGCAGCAGTCAATACAACTAGGAATACAAACAGATCAAATACAACCGGTTGACCATTTGGATTCACACCTCTGGCAGAAAGTATAAAATGGACCAGCGCAACAAGAGGTGGGATCACAAGCATTAGGGGTGCCGCCCTATCTCTCCAGAGTAAACGAAAATTACGTTGAATAAGTAGGAAGAGTTTTTGAACACCGCTCGCGCGCGGAATGATTGGTGGAGGCTGCTTCTCTTTCGAACTGTTTCTTAATCGTAGTCGGATAAGCGGGTGGGTCTGGAGCATAAGGTCTGGATACCTATTATTCAGTGGATCCTCCACATACTTTTGATAGGCTTCGTGATCCCTGAACCGCTTTGCCCATTCCAATCCATCAGTTTCCAGGGGGTTAACCAGCATCTCAAGCGCTTCTTGCAATCCAAATAAATCTTTGACGACTCCCCGGGGAAGGAATCCTTTTAAATAACCTAAAGTTTCATCTGCCGGCCCAAACCAACCCAAGAACCCTTTTGGCGCCAGGAAAATGATCTTGTCAGTTACCCCTGTGCTTCTGGAGCGTGGATTGACCTGGATAATTGTGAGTCCCTGCCTGGATAATTCCCGCAACAGAATGGTGATTTGTATATCTTCAAAAGAAGAGAGCGGCTTCGAGGGATAATCGATTAGGAGTAATTTGGGATAACCCATAAGCTCGACCGCAATGCTTAACCGTCGCTGCTCAACATTGGTCAATAATCCAACCCGTCGATCTGCAACTTGGGTTAAGCCTACGGAATCTAATACGGTCCGCACCCTCTGCTGACGATCTTGAGCGCGCATGCTGCGCGGCAGACACAATAGTGCCGCGTCTTGAAGTGTTTCTGATACGGTGAGATTTTGGTGTAGAGCAAACTCAGCGGGTACAAATCCAATAATCGGATGAAAGGCTTTCAGGTTTGCGTAAAGACTAATCCCATCAATCAGAACCTCGCCACTTTCAGGTTTGATCAGTCCGGCAAGGCATTGTAACAGCGTGGATTTTCCTGACCGACCCAGGTCCGTTAATGCAACGAGTTCACCCGGCTCAATATGGAAGGATATATCTGTAAATACATTAGTGCCTGCACGCGTGCGAACAGTCAGGTCTCTCGCCTGGAGCAAGACTCCGCTTGGCATCTGGGCCTTTTCGCCATCCTTTTGAGCAGGATCAATCATAACGCTCTTAATTCCTTCTCTCACATCTGTCTTCATCGTTGTCATTTCGCTAAAGCAATGGAATGTTCGTCACGTTCGCATCTTTCAGTTATTGGATCAAATTATCGACTCTGAAACTTTGAAGGCGAAACGAGTTAATTGGGAATCCGTTCGCTTTTTGACGCAAGTACGGACAGAGTTAGCGCGGCAGCAGAAGCAGCCCCATTCAAATTGGGGGGATCGTTCTGGTTGCTTTCCATTGGATGCTTAAAATGATAGGAGATGCGTTGAGCTAGCTTCTTTGGCGTAAGTTCATCCGGATCGATCATGTCCACCCAATGTTTATCCGCAAACAACCTGGCGCGCGTACGCTGTTCCGCGCTCGGGCCGGCACGAGGGATAATGATCGCTGGTCGTCTCATGCGCAGGATTTCAACGCTCGTGTTATAGCCCGCCATGGAGATCACCAGATCAGCAGCAGCAAGATGGCTAACCGAATCGTGTACGGATTCCATCATATGAATAGGCAATCCTGCCGCTCGCCGGTTTAGATCGTCAATTAATTCAGCGGGCATAAAAGGTCCGGTGACTATAGCTAAAACACACTTCTGGTGTTCCAAAACCTTCGGAAGCGCATCAATAAGCGTGCTCATCATTGCGTAAGCATCTGCCCCTCCACCTGCCATTACCACAATCAGTTTTGTATCGATCGATTGGTTTGCGAGGTACCGGGCACGAATCGTATGGGCATTGTTTGCAGTAGCAAGGTTGGTTACATAACCACAATAGAATACTTTTTTGGCATCGCCCTCAGGAATTTGATATTTTTCGACAACATTATATACATCCTTCATTCCAAATACCAAAATCCGCGCGTAATAGCGTTCGATCGCCTCATACGCCCCTTCTACCTTCCATCGTTGTATCGTTACATCAGGACTATCAAGAATATCTCTCAACCCCAATATAACCTGTGTACGAATCCGAGAATGCTTCATCGCTTCCAAAGCCGGGAGAAGCTCCCCCATCGCTCCATGCGGCATATGATCCACAAGAAATATATCGGGTGCATAATTGAGAAGAACATGGCTGAGTAGTTGTTTACGCAAATGAAGAATTTCGGGGAAAGACATGCTTAGATGAGTGGCCTTCCAATTCCCGGGACCATCTTTTGCAATGGAAGGAAGCTTTATATAATCGTGGTGAGGGGAAATTGGAAAGAATTGGCCTAATTGTGAGTCAGAAAACGTTAGTATCGAAGCTTCCTCATGAAGCCGATAGATTTCCCAGGCAATAGAACTAGTCCGCTGCATATGCCCCAGGCCAAATCCATCTTGTGAATAGATGGCGATTCGCAGACCCTCGGGTTTCCTTGTGTCTATTGCGGTCTCCTATCTTGAAATGGCAATACGATTGCCATAATGCATAATACTTGTAAAATGGATGACGATTTTAGAAAGCCAGCTACGAGGATTTGATTCTATTTTAATAGACCATGTTTGTCAACAATTTAGGTCTGAATGTCAGCCAAACCTTAAAAGTGAACGTTGTGCCTGTTACATGATTTATTTTCGTACCATTTCAAATCAGACCGCTCGAATTTCGTGTTGTATAATTCTTTCATGCCCGAGTGGATTGGTAAAACGGTCGGCAAAGTCCGCATCGAAAGAGAGATCGCAAAAGGGGGCATGGCAGAGGTCTTTCTTGGCACCCACCTCACGCTGGATCGCCCGGTAGCAGTCAAGGTCATGCATAACTACATAGAATCAGATCCGGATCTGCAATCGCGTTTCGAGCGAGAAGCAAAAGTCGTGGCGGCATTACGCCACCCAAATATCATACAGATCTTCGACTTTGATACTGCGGATGGGCACCCATACATTGTGATGGAGTACCTAAAGGGTCCTACACTCGCGACGTATCTTCGAGAGTTACACAAACGAAATGACAGATTACCACCTGCGCGCATTGCACGCCTTTTGGCCGCACTGGCGTCTGGTCTGGATTATGCACACGAACAGGGAGTTATTCATCGCGATATCAAGCCAGGGAACATCATCCTCCATAATAAAGCACGAGAGATTTCACCTGAGGATCCGCTTACCCCTCACACCGAACCGGTCATTACAGATTTTGGACTGGTGCGCATCGCGCATTCAGCAACACAAACGGCCTCCGGCGTAGTAAGCGGTACGCCTGCATATATGTCCCCCGAACAGGCGCAGGGTGCGAAAGTGGATCATCGCAGTGACATCTATTCTCTTGGCGTTGTTTTGTATGAAATGGTTGCGGGCCGCGTTCCCTTTGAAGGGGATACATCCTGGACCGTAATCCTTAAGCATATCAATGAGTCGCCACCAGTGATTACGGGAATCCAGCCTCCGGTGCAGGGAGTTATTGAACGCGCGTTGGCAAAAGACCCGAACATGCGTTATCAAACCTGCAGTGAACTCGCAGCAGATTATCTGAATGCAATTGGACTGGTATCAGAATCCGGGACGATACGTCTGGCATCTCAATCGACGCCATCGGCAATGCCTGCCAGCATAGCGGCTCAGGATAAGTCTCCGCTTGTTACTGACTCGGAAAAACGGGATCAATCCTCCAGTCCCGCGTGGAGCCGATTATTACCAATTGCAAGCGCCGTTGTCGCATTAATCGCGATTGCAGCCATTGGGTTTTCAATGTTTCAACGATCTGCATCGCCAACGGATATTCCTGTTCCGACGCAATCTTCACTAGGTGCCACTCAATCCACTTCAGAAACAAATGCCGTTCCGCCCGTGGATGATCCAGTGCGGGTCGGTCTGTTGCGCTTTCAGGATGGCACGGCAATCGCAGACCAGGTCACGATTTCGACGGGGAGCATGCCTCTTCCTCCTGAAGGAAGTCAATACGAAGCCTGGCTGATCGAAGATGACGGAGAACAGCGCATCAGCATTGGGAACATCAATTTCGATCAGGATAACAAAGGTTCACTCATTTTTGTTGACCCACGCGGTCAAAACCTGGTCGGCAAATATCATGCGTTGGAAATCACTATCGAACTGAACGATGGCAACCCCATCAACTCAAATAATATTGCCTTTTCTGTTACCTTACCTCGCAACGGATTCACACACGTAAGACACTTGTTGTCTTCATACGGCCCCACACCCAATCAAGTGAGTCTTATTCACGGTTTGGATACAACCACCCGGCTCATTAATCAATTAGCCGAGGAGATGCTTGTTGCCTTCGAGGCTGGGGATGAAGCCAGCATTCGACTTCGTGCCGAAGAAATGACGAATGCAATCGTCGGGAACCAGGATGCAAATCACAAAGATTGGAATAATGATGGGGATATTGATGATCCCAGTGATGGCTTCGGTCTCTTATTGAATGGCGAAAATGAAGGCTATATTCAAGGAACTGTTTCGCACGCTGGCTTCGCTGCTGAGGCCGCGGATGCAACCGAAAACATGGTCGTTCATGGTGGGCATGTCCAGATTGCAGCGAATAACATTGGACAATGGACTCCTCAACTACGTGATCAATTGACAGCCATAATTTCAGCACCATTTGATTCAGAAATGGAAGGTCAGATCCGTAATGCTGTTTCTCTGGCAAATCAGATTCAAAATGGGATCGATATCAACGGCAACGAAAATATCGAACCCATCGAAGGCGAAGGTGGAACAAATACGGCCTACGAACATGCCTATTACATGGCTGATATATCCATAGTTGCGGGTCAACCGTCTGTGCCTTGATTTTGATTCGGATGTTTATTCAAAACTTCCTCCAGAGTCTTTCCCCCAAACAATTCCTTAGGGATTTCGGTATCCCTGTATACTTCCCAGGTTTCGGTGTGAACGACATCCTCACGGGGGTGCAGATCAACAATCGGACCCAGGCTTTCCAGCTCGGTTGCGCGGTGATTCGTATATATCTCCGAGTTAGAGCCATAATCCGCATATTCCTTATCCCGCCTCACACCGAACCGCTTTACAAAAAAAACATCATCATATAAATAACCCAGCCAGCCATGTGGATTGAAATATCCGAGCTTCAATGGATGAGAATCGGAATCTGATTTGACGATGATAAATTCATCAGCAAGCTGTAGGCGGGGGTCATTCCAGCGACTATAAGGCCACAACGCCAGCCTGCGATTTGGCAACAATCCATCCTCATCTATGTTTCCGTGTTGTTGAGGCAGAATAGCTGTGCCCATCGGCCGCATCATCGTGATGGCCCATGGAGCTAAACGCACGGCAACTTGGCCATGATTTTGAAGTTTATGCTTTAGAATAAGAAATGAACGGTTTGGGCTTATTTGAATTGTGACAGTTTTTCGAATTCCGGTACCAGGCTCATCCATGCCGATCAGGCGGAGACCATCCTGTACCTCTTTAATGGAAATTCCGTGGCTATCAGGGTAATAGGTATGAGACAATGACTCAGGGGCATACCACAAACGGTGCCCGCCAAAATAATGAAATTCCCCGGTTTGAGTCTTTGTTGTGACGTTCGGCACCTCGGCAAATAGATTTTCCCCCGTCCATAAAGGGATCAGGCGCACCACGCGGGGTCCTGCCTGTGCAAGGCATTCCAACTGAAAATGTTCGTTCTCGAGGATTACAGACTTGTGGCCGTGAAAATCTCCATACCTCATAAATGACAATCTTAGTCGCAAAATAGATTTCCGTAAATGATGATTTTTTATTTCGATTGGTCTCATGGAATATAATTTCAAAATGACAATCAAACAACCAAATTCCAAAATGTGTTTCATTTGTGGGCTTGAAAACCCAATCGGCCTGCACCTGCATATTTATGAGAAGGAACCAGGTATGGTCGAATCCACGTACCTCGCACCTGATCACTTTCAGGGATACCCCGGCGTTTTGCATGGCGGGATTGTCGCTTCAATCATCGATGAGATCGCCGGTCGTTCGCTTATGGGAAGCGACCCGATGAATCCGCGCTTTATGTTTTCTGCAAAATTGGAAGTTAAATACCGCAAGAACGTTCCCATTGGGAAGACACTAAAAATCATGGGGAAGGCCGGTAAATCCAGGGCAAAATCCGCTGAAGCCTGGGCAGGTATCTATGATAATGAAACGAACGAGCTGCTAGCCGAGGGAAATGTGTTGTTGATCGATGTTTCTACAGAACAATTCGATCGCTCAAGATTGAGTGAATTGGGGTGGAAGGTTTATCCTGATTGATTCATCGCGCTGAGCGGAGGGACGGATAACCGCCGTCCCTCCGCTCAGCGCGATGAACAAACTCCCTGTTACTTTTCCTGGCCTCCTGCAACATATTAACGTGCGCACACAGGAGGTCCATGACTACCCATATGGCTACACAATCCCAACGGCAGACGGAGGAAGAATTTCAACTGGCACGCCAGGCACCCTCTGATGTAGGTGCGTTCTCTGAACTCTACCGGCGCAATGTCACCCGGGTCTATCGCTATCACATCGCGTATTGCGGTAATGTCAAAGATGCGGAAGATCTGACGTCACAAACGTTTGTTGCAGCGCTGGAGGGAATTCGTTCGTTCCGTGGAACTGGCTCATTCGCCGCGTGGATCATGGGGATCGCGTCGAAGAAGAGACTGATGTATTTTCGCGGGAGCAGGCCAGAGGTCCCGCTGGAAATAGTGCTTCATTATCCAAGCCCTGACCTGCCAACTGATAAGGCCGCCACTCAACGCCTGCAGTTGGAATCCGTTTCCCGCGCACTACGGCAGATCTCCCCCGATCGTGCTGAAGCTATCAGCCTTTCCTACTTTGGAGGATTATCAAATTCCGAAGTCAGCCGGGTGATGAATAGAGGAGAAGCCGCGGTCAAGATGCTGATCTCGCGTGGATTGCAAGATTTGCGAGAACGGACCTCCCTCGCTCTGGAGGTGGAACTATGAATGATCAACTCAATCAGAACAATAATCATGAAGAAGTGATGGACAAAGTCCTTCGTTCGCTTAGCAATGAAATTGACGCTCGCGCAGATTTCAAATCCGAACT
>DAINRK010000022.1:2311-18804 GCA_036741855.1 Anaerolineales bacterium | reverse complement strand
GTTGAGGATGAACGTGAGAAGCGTCTGCGTGCTGAGGCAGGCGGCGGTGTGGCAGAGACAGGTGAATTCCATCTCAAGGCACCCATGCCTGGGCTGGTAGTAACGATCCCAGTTGCAGAAGGGCAGGAAGTCAAAAAAGGACAGGTCTTGTTGATTCTTGAATCGATGAAGATGCAGAACGAATTGAAATCGCCTCGTGACGGAAAAGTGAACAGGATAAAGGTCAAAGCGGGAGAAAGTGTGGAACAAAGGCAAACGTTGTTGAGTGTGATGTGAGCCTTAAGTAATCGGCTTATTAATGGTGAGGGTTTCCGGATCAAAAGTTAATGGGCGAAACAAATCAGGAAATAGAAGCAAAGTTTTATGTAAATCATTTAGATAAGATATTAACGCGTCTCAATGAATTGGAGTCGCGTTTGATCCAGCCACGAATACTGGAAACGAATATCCGCTTCGACCTGCCTGATGCTAGCCTCCGCTCCGAACACCGCGTTCTGCGGTTGAGGCGAGACACGGAAGCGCGGTTAACTTACAAAGACCCAAGTGAGAATGAACAAGGCGTGCTAAGCCGCAGGGAGATTGAGTTCATCGTTGGCGATTTTAATAAAGCCAAACAATTCCTCGAAGCGCTTGGTTACCAGGCCATCTTTTATTACGAAAAATATCGAACGACTTATTTTCTACAATCTTCCGAAGTCTCGGTACATGTAATGCTTGATGAGTTACCGTACGGAAACTTCGTCGAAATCGAAGGTGAAACCATTGAAATGATAAAAGAGATAGCGAATAAACTCAACCTGAAGTGGGACACAGCCATTGGGAAGAGTTATAGTACGCTTTTTGATCACGCTCATAAAATACTCAACTTTTCATTTGAGGATTTATCATTTACAAATTTTTCCGGCATATCGGTTACTGCTTCTCATCTGGGTGTTCAAGCCGCGGATGTGTGATAACTATAGATCATGAATTCACATCTTGAATTCAGAAAACCAGATTGAAATTTCCCAAAAAACGACGTATACTGATAAGGCTTGTTACCATCCAACAACCAGGAAAGGAAACCCCATGCACAAGCATTCCCCCATTAATTGCATCATTCCACCGGATATGTTGAAAAACATCGCCACAAAAGGCACTGAAGCTCAAAAAAATCTGGCGATGAATACAATTAAGGTATCGGCGCAATTGCGCGGAAAGCGAAGCGCACTGGCTGATTTTACAGCTGCTACATTCCGTGTGGCGGTTGGCGGCAAGGAACGCATTATATACGATGCAAATAATGGATCCAACTTGCCGGGCACTGTAGTGCGCAGGGAAGGCGACCCGGCCAGCACAGATGTAGCAGTTAATGAAGCATATGACGGCAGTGGTGTGACCTACGATCTTTACAACAATGTATATAGCAGGAATTCCATTGATGGCAATGGAATGCGGCTGGACTCAACTGTCCATTACCGCGTAGGCTATGACAATGCCTTTTGGGATGGCGAGCAGATGGTGTACGGCGATGGGGACGAAGACCTTCCCGCCAATGAACGTCTCTTCAACCGTTTCACGATTGCAATTGATGTCATTGGTCACGAATTAACCCATGGGGTCACGCAGTTCGAAGCCAAGTTGCAATATTTTCAACAGCCTGGCGCACTGAACGAATCCATGTCTGATGTGTTCGGTTCACTTGTCAAACAATATCAAATCAGGCAGATCGCGTCCGAAGCGGATTGGATTATCGGTGCCGGCTTGCTTACTTCAAATGTAAATGGGGTGGGCATCCGTTCGATGAAAGCGCCTGGCACTGCCTATGATGACCCTGTACTGGGCAAAGATCCTCAGCCTGCTCACATGAGAGATTATGTCAATACGATCAGTGATAATGGTGGTGTTCATATCAATTCTGGAATTCCCAACCATGCCTTTTATGTTACTGCACTTGAACTCGGCGGGTTTGCCTGGGAGAAGGCGGGGCAGATTTGGTATGTCACACTGAAAGATAAACTCACTGCCACTTCCCGATTCCAGGACTGCGCCGACTTGACATATCAAGTGGCAGCAGAATTATATGGTGCTGGAAGTATTGAGCAGCAGGCAGTAAAGAAAGGTTGGGCCGAAGTGGGTCTGACAGCAGGTGGCGGAGGTCCCACGCCACCGCCAGACGGAGGCGGCTGCCTGGGATCGTTGCTGCGTCTCCTTGGAGTTGCACCTGCGAAATGAGAGGTTACTATGGATATTGAACGCATAAAATACGAACGTACCGGCGGATTCACGGGAATGCGCATCGCCGCAGATATCGAACCGAATGACCTGCCGGAAGAACAAGCACAGACTTTATTGGATTTGCTTGACGATTTGGATTTCCCCGAGTTGCCCGAATTTCTAACGGGCGATTCATCCATGCCTGACCAATTTACTTATACAATTACTGTAGAGTCACAAGAATGGAAACATACTGTAGTTACTAGTGATGAGTCTGCTCCTGAAAAGATGCAGGAGCTATTACAGATTCTCAACCGAATTGCAAGAAAAAAGATAAGAAAACAGTAATAGAGAGTAAGCAAAAATACACGCCCTCGGTCTGTTCGAAGGCGTGTATTTTATTTACAATTCTGCGCTGGCTCATACCATTCGCCAAGACCATCCTGCAATCGTTGAGCAGCCTCCTCCGAAGAAAGATTGAACATCATCATTTCATATAGGTTTCTGCGCACAATCTCCAGCGCGCTTGGAGTTTTGTTCGAGATCTCTGTATACATCCAGCGGATGTCAGTCGGGTAGTTGTTCACCAGATTTAGGAATTTAGCATCATTTGCATTGCTGGCTCTACTAACTTCGATACTATTCAACGTATAGAACCCTGCCAGGTTTTGTGATGCAAGATTAACTGCTTCTTCTGTCATGAGCCACTCCAGAAACATACGTGCTTCCTTCTGATGAAGTGAATCCTTATTGATCCCAATCCCCACATCGGGCTGGAAGATTACGTATGTGTCCCGCAGCGCTGGTGCAGGGACGGGGAAAACGTCCCAGTCAAAAGATGCTTCATCAGATACCTTTTGCAAATCCCACGACCCTCCAAATAGCATCACCGCTTTCTGGCTAAAGAAGAGTTCCTTGGTGTTTTGAGAGTTGATCGTGCCTGCTGCGGGGGGCAGATATGGCTTTAAATCTTCAATCGCCTGGAAGGCATTGATGACCCTTCTGCTGTCATAACATTGCGCCAGGCCATCGGTGCGCATGAGTTGGGCGCGGCCATCGGGTCCACCCAGGAAGTTTGCAGCGATGCTCATGAACATTTCGCTGTCTTCTGTCTGGTTCAACGCATTGGCAATCGGTATAATTTTTGGATCAGCTTTTTTAATGGTCTGGAGATTACTCAGGAATTCGCCCCAGGTGGCCGGCACGCTGATTCCATATTTTTCGAACAGCTCCCTGTTGTAATACACACCCTGCACTACACCTACAAACGGCACAGCGTAATAATTTCCCGTTCTGCTTATCCATGGGATGCTCTTGGTGGATTCAAACTTTTCATCAATCCGAAGATCGTTAAGTGACTCCAAATATCTTGCGATACGTCCATCTACAGAAAACGGACGGACGTAGAACAAATCAGGTCCTTCACCGCGACCCAGTTGAATATCCAGGACCGAATCGTAGTTCACGCTCATTACAGGTCTATATTCGATGGAGATGTTCCTTCCCTGTGAAAGAGCATATTCCTGAAATTTATCTAGAAGGACTTGAATCTGCGTGCTATCTTCCGGTCGCCAGGTGCTAAATGTCAGTTTAACTTCGTTGCCGGAAGATACAGGAGTCTGAATAGATTCGTTTGCCAATTGATCGGACGTGCCGGACGCTATCACTAAATCCACGAGATGCTGAGATTTCGCCTCCTCTTTTGGAGCGAGCTGTATGTCCCCGTTATAAACGAAGAATCCTGCCCCGATGACGATGATCAGAATCGCAGGAAAGAGGATGCGTCCAAGCATGTTCAGGTCTTCACGCTGATTCTTGAATTTTTCCTTATCTGCTTTTTTCTTCGCGTCTTCCCCTTTTTTCTCAAGCCGAATACTCAATGTTTCAAGCAAAACGATCAACGCGGACATCACATAAGAGGCGTAGAAGAGATATTCCATCGCCACAGTGTAGCCAATTTCCGGGAGCGCGTCAGCGAGAGTCAAATGGAAAAACGCAGTGGTAAGCAATGCAGTCGAACCGACGGCAAGGCGCTCTTCATGTCCCAGGGGAAGGAAAAAAGTGATATAAGCCAGGATGAGTGTAATCAACAGCGGTAACAGACTCTTGAAGATGTATTGCAAAGAGTCGCGCTGAATATCCACTTCGATATTGATCAACGAAAAATCTGTAGAGACATTGCGGTCAAAATATTGCGGATTACCTAACGTAGAAAAAGTTGGGAAGACGTCCTGCTCCACATGCGCAGTCTTTGCCTGCCAGCCAAAAATGGAATCAAAGGCTCCATTGGCGCGGAAGTTTTCAAGCAGATCTGTTTCACTATGGTAGCGCATGCCAATGCGGTCCACTACGTATTGGATGAAGGAAGTAGTGGCGTTTTGATTGCGGAATTCAACGATCAAACGCTGGTGATCGAACGGATAATTATGGAAATCAAATTGATTCTTGAAGACGCCTGTCACTCGATAGGTCTTGAGAACTGTTCCGTCAGCATTCTCCTCTTCACGTATCAATACGGGTTCATCCACGCTTTCTGCATTTGTGAAGACGAATTCTTCAGGCTTGAATTCATTATCCTGTTCGTTAGGTCGATAGCGGAACCACAGGTAAAAATCCGTTTTGTACGTTGATGTTTTGATGTCAATCTCATCAATGCCGAGCAAATCTATACCCGCATAGACGATATTCGCTCGATAAACGTAACCCCCGTTAACAGTCAAAATACGGCCTTTTCTTACCTGATCGCGCAACTCCCTTATTTCATTTGGAGCGGAAATGGGTTCGAATTGTGTATTTGCAGATACGATCTCACCATTTTGATAAATACCAAACCTTGCAGCGCGTGAAATATTGCGGGAAGGTTCAAAGAAGATCGGGCCGATAATACCCTGAACAGCATCTTCGGAATTATCCATTCCCAGCAGTGCCTGATAAATCCTTTCGCGATTGGAGGCAGTTTCACTGTTATCTGATTTTTGGATGGCAGAAAGGACAGTCAGTGCCGCGTCATATCCATTGATTACTTTATCACCAGGCTCAAGTATTTCTCCCGATGTATTATTTTCGTACGCTGCCTCGTAATCCTTGAGGAACATATTTGCATATCGATTGGCACTATCAAAGATAATGGAACGAGTGGTTAGAATACCATCCGTAAAATAGCCGGCACGTGTGCGTTCTTCAGGCTCTTTGGCAATCAATTCCATAAATACGGGCGTGCTTAGATTGCTTGTCCCCATGATTGGATAAGATACTCCCCTACGCTTCATCAAGATCACCAGTTGTGCAGCTGTCACATCATCTGTGGCAATGAAGAGCGTTCCCGGATTACTGGTTTCCTGGTTTGCTGAGATGATAGTTGAAACGATCTGCTCGAGTCTGGCTTCTATAGGCTGGCTGGGTTCGATTCTTTCCCGGAAGGTGATGACGCCTCCCAGACCTTTGAACGTGTTGCCAAATTGTTTTTGAAGTGCGCGCCCATACGGTTCATCCGTGTATATGATGCTGGCCGTATTCCCGTCCTGAACCTTTCGCAGATAATTTGCTAGATACGCTGCCTCGGATTCAGCCGTATAGGTGATATTGAAGTGATATGGGTGCTGCTCGGTAAGTTGGTCTGTTATGGGAACAACATCAATAACAGGGATGCCCGCCTGTTCATAAACTTCTGCCGCTGCCTCCGATGTTTCGATAGAGGAATGTCCGATCACGATAGCAGTATCATTTTGTGCAATCTGTTCAGCAATTTGCTTTGCGGTATCTGGATTGTCACGATCATCGTATGGGACAACCTCAACATTGACTCCACCCTGACGTGTTGTCATTTGATCCACAACAAGTTTTACGCCAGCATAAGTAGACTGAGTATTTGGGTTTCCTGCCTGACCCGGGTCATTTTCTACTACTGCAATTCTGATTGTTTTATTACCTTGTGAAAGGGGAAGGCAATTGGTGAGTGCCCCAGCCAGGCCGGCAATCAAAAGCAGTGCTATTGTAGATTTAGTTTGCCTATACATTAAGTCCTCTGCACTAGTCACGCATAGTTTAACACTATGCATTGCAGAGGGATATGAGAGAACATTTCAAACGCCAAACAATTTCCGCTCTACGGCGCGGGCCACGGAATGATTGCCGGTTCTGAAAATCCATGTTTCTCTACAGTATATAACTTGCCGGAGGAAGGCTGAGCACATCCTGATTCATCCTTGACGGAGTAACTGGTGCTGAATTGATCGGGGTAAGAATCTGTCCACCACAGATAATTGCCATTCTGGCAGACAAATAATTCGAGCAAGTAGCCGCGGTCATCATCTTTTGTCATTTCGACCCGCTCCCAACTTATCGTGACGAAAGCACCGTCGCGAACCACTGTCACACCGTGGGGTGGACCATACATATTACTCCCAATGGATTGCAAATTCAGTTCTTTATATTTCAAGGTTGAAATATCTCCCGCCACATCCACCACGGAGGGCGCAACCCAACAAAAATAATTCAACTTGTCGAATTTGACATACAGCCAGTTGCTATAAATATAGCGCTCGCGTACCGTGCCCGTATCACCTGGATACAAATCCGCCGCGTGGAGATACGCAACAGATGGACCGTATCTGCAATGTGCCTGCTTATTGACTATGGCAGATGGAAATGTAAATGTCGGTGTGGCTGTAATTGTGGGAGATGACGTGATGGTCGGTGTAAAGGTAAGTGTAGGTGTGAGAGTCTCTGTAGGCGTAAAGGTCAACGTTGGCGTAGGCGTTTTTGTCCATGAAGCGGCGGTGGCTGTGATGGCGGTTGAGGTGAGAGTTGCCTGCTCTTCAGCAGAAGGTGCACATGCCGATACAGCTAAAATTACAAGAAAAGCAACTCGAAATATTTTCATAAAAACTCTCCGAGCAAATTGACAATATTCTTGCCAAGAACCTCATTAGCATACCCTCCCTCCATAATGATAACGGTTGGCAAATCAAGCGCAGAAATCCGCTTGCCGATTTCACCAATGCCGTCAGTGGTTACTTTGATCGTGCCAAGCGGGTCTTCGGCATAGATGTCCATTCCCGCTGATAAGACCAAATATTTTGGTTCGAACTTGCGGATGAGACTTAACGCCTCTTCCAAAGCCGCGAGATAACCTGTATCATCTGTGCTTTTATCAAGCGGGAGATTCTTGTGAAACCCTAGACCTTTTCCTGTTCCCGTTTCATTTGCATAGCCTGCATAATGTGGATATTCAAAATTTGGATCGGCATGAATGGAAATAGTCAGCACATCATCACGATCGTAGAAAATATCCTGCGTACCATTGCCGCAATGATAGTCGATGTCAAGCAATGCAACTTTGCCCTTTGAGGAAAGCCAGTTCGCGGCAACCGATGCGTTGTTGATAAAGCAATAGCCGCCCGCATAATCTTTACCTGCATGGTGCCCGGGTGGTCGACACAAGGCAAACGCAGAACGCGCTCCATTTAAGACTTCCTGCGCTGCACTCAAGGAGCAGTTAGCGGAAGCCAGAGCAGCTTCATACGTCCCCCCTACAATACAGGCGCTCAAGTCCATCATATAATATCCGGCGCGTCCAAGGAGCGAGGTCGGCTTTTGGGGATGACGTCGCAGCGCGAAGGTAGCAGGCAAAAGTACAGATGAATCTTTGGGATCCGAATCCAGCCACTCGGTCCAACATGAGCCAAGAAAGTCAATATAATCCTGATCGTGCACCGCGTGGATTGGGTCAAGCCCATAATCTGTTGGTTCAAGGATATCCGCCCAATTCATCTTGCGCAACGTACCCAAGATCCTGTCCATGCGGTCAGGATTTTCGAGATAAGGCGTGCGCAGACCGCCATCAAACACTTCAAAAGGCGGATCATGTTTACGATGAGTTTCTGAGTAAAAGATTTTCACATCGCCTCTGTAATAACCTATACTACAATTGTATCAACAGAACGGAGGGCACATGGAAGTATTCGAAGCCATTTATAAAAGGCATTCGCAGAAAAAAGTAAAACAGGATGCCGTGCCGCATGAGATGATCGAGAAATTATTGGATGCAGCAGTTCAAGCGCCGAATCATTACAAAGTGCGACCCTGGCGATTCGTTGTATTGACCGGAGAAGCTCGGGACAGATTGGGTGATGTGATGGCCGCTTCTCAAATGGACCGTCATCCTGATTTCCCACAAGAGGCGTTTGACAAAGCCCGCGCGACTCCACTTCAAGCCCCGGTGGTGATCGCAGTCGGCGTGGACAAACCTGCTGAACCAAAAGTTTTGGAAATTGAAAATATTTGCGCGGCTGCAACAGCCTGCCAGAATCTACTTCTCGCCGCGCAAGCAATGGGACTGGGCGCGAAGTGGCGCACCGGTGAATGGGCGCGCGATCCAAAGGTAAAAGCGTTTTTAGGCCTCGAAGCTGATCAGCATATTATTGCATTTGTCTACGTAGGATATCCGGAGTTCATTGCTGAACCAGCACCACGTCCCTCGTTTGAGGACCGAACAGTGTGGATGGAATAAAAAAAGAGCGATGAACCATGGCCCGTCGCTCTTTACAAGAAAATCTTGTCTTCCCAAACCTATGGCTTGCTGACTGTCACCGATTCAATCTCGACATCAACCGGTAGTAGTTGAGGCGATGATACAGCTACCCCAATCTGGCCCTCTGTAAAATTGTATCGGGTGTCAGTGACGGATTTGATCACAGTGTCATTAACCAGCAGTGTAAGCTCATTCCCGCTACAGACTGCTGTATAAACATTGGTACTGTGACCCGCCGTGATGGCTGGAGAACCACCAGCAGTCAACTCAAAGTAACCTTGCTGTACTGCGCCGATTGCATCATAAGCATAGATTGCATATAGTTGCGCATTCGAAACCCAAAACTCATACCAGCCTGCATCACTATACCTGCATACCAGGCTGACCCCGTTGGCATTATTTCCATTATTCGTAACAACGGCGTCCACTTGAACATCTGCATATGTGAAGGCATCATTAATGAAATGCACCCATGGGAGTTTATCCTCATGCGGAGAAAGTTGGACAGCCAATGCTCCATTCTCCGGCGATACCTTCACCTGGCTTTCCAACCCGCTTGCCATAAAGCTGCTCCATGAGTCCATGTTGCCATCGAACTCTTCCGTGTAAAACGACTCATTTGCAGGCAATGCCTGACTCTCCAATGTGGGGGTATTTGAAGGAGCAGTGAGAGTAGCAGGCACAGGAGTTACGGTAGTTGCAGCAACAACGGGGCCTTCGGGAGTGGGGGTCACAGGCAGATTCGAAGCGGTCTGATCCTGATTGAACAAATGCAGGCTGCAATCGGTTCGCTTTAGAAGACTCTGACATTCCTCTGTTGTCAGCGGACGTAATTCATACTGATGGGCAATCTCCAACAATTCGTCATATTTAATTTTGAATTCTTTGCTTGTGTTATCGTTGCTGGCGGTCAATACCCTGCTGCCATCCAGATTGAATGCCACACTGTTGCTATCTTCGTTATTTCCCAAATAGTTAAAGATCTCTTTGCCTGCCACCAAGTCCCATATTTTTACGGTAGTATCGGCGCTACTGGAGGCTAATAATTTATCGTCTGGACTGAGATTGAGGTCATTCACTTTGCCTGTATGCCCTGCCAGGGTCAGTAACGGTTGGCCTGTCTTCGCATCCCATTTCCTGATGGTATTGTCATAACTGCCAGTATAAACAAAGTTGCCATCATGGCTGAAGACAGCAGTCAGTACATAATCGGTGTGTCCTTTCAGTTCCCACAATAAGTTGCCGCTTTGTGCATCCCAAATTCGGGCAACCTTATCCTCGTTCGCAGTCACAATCCGGCTTCCATCATCACTAAATCGCGCATTGTAAACATCAAATTTAGAATTGTTATCCAACATGCGCACTTCCTGACCACTTTCAGCATCCCATACTTTCGCTGTGCCATCATAACTGGCAGAAAGGATCAAACGCCCATCCGGACTAAAAACCGCCGAAGCGACTCCACTCTCACTCTCATGGGCATTAATCACAAGTGCGGGCTCATCCTGCCCTGGGACCCAAACAATTACCTGGCCATTACTATCGCCAGTGACGATCCTTTGGCTGCCTTGCGGATCAAAGGAAGCTGCGTTGATACTCGCATTAAGCACCCATTCGTTAACAACATCACCCGTTTGAGCATCATGCACAAGGATAAGCCCTGAGGCGCCAGTTGTTACGATCAACCTGCCATCCGGACTGTAGTTGGCATCATAGTTTTCGTTATTCTGATCTTTCAGCCTCAAAGTCTCGATCAATAAGTTGGCGGACCAAAGTTTAACAGTGTTATCCCAACTCCCTGTCAGAATGTATTTGTCATCATTGCTATACGCTGCAGCTGAAACTTCGCCGCGATGCGCGGATAAGTTGGAACGCTCAGTGCCAAAAAACCAATCCCAGATCTTCACACCGGAAGAAGCCGTCAGCATGCTCAAACCATCAGGTGCGAAAGCCACCGCATAAACAATTGCCTGGTTACCCCTGAGGCGATGAATTTCGGTACCATCAATATTCCATACCACCACAGTACGATAACCTCCAGTCAGAAAGCGGTCACCCCATGGGCTAAAAGCCACTGATCTAACAGACTCATTTCCATTAAGTCCATCAGGGCGCAAAATTTGGAGCAAATCAATGCCCTGCGGATTCACAGCCCATAAGATAGCGGTGTCGTCATAACTTCCGCTGAGGAGGAGATTACTGTCTGGTCCAAAGTCCACTGCGGCGACTGCATCCTTATGGTCAAACAAGGTAACCCTTAGTGAACCTAAATCTGCAAACCAGAGCTTGACTGTTGCGTCCGCGCCAGCAGTGGCAATCAATTTGCCGTCCAAACTGAAGTCTATATCATTCACTGGGCCTTCATGTCCCTCCAGAGTAAAAACAGTTTCACCACTTTCTACATCCAACACTTTGGCTGTGCCGTCTCCAATGGCAAGTCCCAAACGCTTTCCATCAGGGCTAAAATCTATCCCATTGATGGAGTCCCCAAATTCGATTGGTTCGTGCGCAAGTTTGCGATCTTCCACCAGCCAAATATACACCCGGCCGCTGTTATCGCCATATGCTATGTAAACACCATTGGGATCATAGGCAACAGTCCAAACCACGTCATTCGCTTCAGGGAAGGTAAATAAAACATTGGGTGCATTCAAACTGGCAAACAAGGCAGATTTGGACTCGGGAAGTACAACTCCATCTGGATCGGTTTCCTGAATAGACAACAGCGAAAGCATCAACGCCAGCTGACTGTCATTGTCCTTTTGATTAAGTGCCTCCGCCGCCAATGCCTGTGCATTCGCCACGCGCGCTTCCATCTCAGCTTGCTGCTGAGCGCCTATCGCAATCGCCTCCTGAGTCAGGGCCCTGGATTCCTGTGTCTGTGCGACCTGTAGATTGGCAACCGCTTTTTCCTCACTTATTACTGCCCTGCCCCATTGAATTAGAGAAAAAACACTCAGTAAAAATAAAGCAACTCCAACGACTGCTGTAATGATGCGGTTACGGCGGCGGATCTGTGCAGCATATTTACGAGCGGACTGCACATATTCCACATGCAGAGGGGTTGGGGCTGGCTCCTTCCCTGCTGCGCCCAGCTCTATGAAACTTTGCGCCTCGTGTAGATCAGTGCCGCGTACCAGATAACTATCATTGTGCCCTTTTCGTTCCCATTCCAGGGCGCGGCTCAGTAAACGGGTATGTTGGGCAAGCCAATCCAGGTCGGTGTTGAGCGCCTCCACCAGGGGCGGGAGGTTCTTTTCCACCTCCTGCTCATCGCGCATGAAGACCCAATTGTGGGAGGATATCTTCGCGTGAAGCGTCGCGCCTTTGCCCGGTTCCCGATATAAGATGGGGACAAAACGTTTGTTGCTCTCCGCTGCGATCGCAAGCTCCTTGGCACAGACTTCGGATGCAACAGAGTCAGGGCTGATCACAAAGATAAAGGCATTTGCAGACTGGATCCCTTCGGTGATCTCTGCCATCCAATCGGCAGTGAGCGGAATACCTTCCCAATCAACCCAAATATCCTCCTTGACAAAGCCTTGAGCCAATAGGCCCTCGAAGAGCTTTCTAACAAAGACCAAATCTTTGCGTGAATACGAGATCATTACGCTTGCATTTTTTTGCACTTTGGAACTTTCTATTGTTTCCGCCATTGTTCTTTATCCTCAAATCATGGATTTGACCCGCTCATCACTTGATACATTAAACCCCTAACTATTTCACAGTTACTCTGATTTACTTAATATTTCCACCATCAAGTCGGGTCTATCTGTAATGATACCATCTACTCCCCATTCGATATATTGCCTCATCAAGTCAGGATCGTTCACAGTCCACGGCTCGACTCTTATATTTTTCGCATGTGCCTCATGAATAAATCGTTCGGTCATGATGGGAATATTCATCGACTCCTGCGGATCATAGGGAGGTTGAATGGATTGATATCCCGGCACAACGAAGCCACTCAGGAATACTTTGCCGAGCAAAACTATTTTTGTCACTTCCCCGCGCGAGGCAGAGGTAGCAACCTCCGGACAAGTCGCGCGAAAGTTCTGCATGGCTTGATCATGAAATGACGCGATCAGGACCTTATCTTCCATGCGGAATTTACGAATCAGATCGCAGAGCGGCTTGTCGATCGGGTTTTCGGTTAATTTGATTTCAATCACGTATCGCATCTGTGGAAATTTCTCGAAGACCTCATCCAACGCGGGCACTTGAATTCCCTGCCCGCGATATGGAAACGTCTTGCCGCCATCGTTCGACCATTCATACGCTGCGTCAAGCTCTTTCAATTGAGCAAGAGTTAAGTCTTCGATGGGACCTGTCCCATCTGTAGTGTCATCAACGGTTTCATCATGCATCAAAACGATCCGGCCGTCTTTCGTAACATGCGCATCCATCTCAAGGGCATCTGATCCGATCTCGACGGCTTTCTCGAATGCATACAGCGTATCCCCTGGCCAAACACCGTCTCCGCCCTGATGCGCGATGACAAGGGGACGCGACACATCCGCGTAATATGGATTCGCAGGAGCCTTGGGGTTTACAACAAGCGAAATTCCAACCACTATCAAGACCAGAAAAATAACTATCGGCAGTGGTCTGAGCTTCATAAACGATTAGTGGCTCCCCGTCCTGGATGAAACTAGAAAACCAGATAGCGCGCAATTGCCATGAATATTACGGCAAGGATTAGCAGCACTGCAGTGATATTGGAATACATAACCTGTTGTTTTCGTAGCTTGTCTAGCTGAGCCATCTGTTCTGAGGACGGCTTGCCCTGAATTTGAGCACCCAATTGTGCCATGGCTTTGGTTGTACGACCAACGAGAAGGCCGAATACAAATCCGATCAATGCGAATGCCGCACCAATCCCGAAACCTCGACCAGCGCCTGAGCTCATCCATGCGGAAGTGAAACCATTTGAGTCGATCCAATAAAGGATGAAGCCCGCCAGGATGGTCGATCCCGCCGCGGCAGACATTCGGCTGCTAAATTTTAGATTGTTCACAAGATGACCCACGAACTTCTGACCGGCCTCTCCAGTTGCGCCCACGGTCGGACCGACGAAGAATGCCATGATCAAAGTACCGCCGACCCAGAAGATACCAGCCAGGATATGTACGATACGAAGGAACCAGATAAAGTACGTCATTTTAATCTCCTTTGTGAAAGACTTATTTCCTGAAAATTAGCTACACGTAACGGAAAGAAATCACCTTTATGCAATGCTTATACATTTCTCCACAAGTAGCGGCTCACACGCCGTCCTGTGTCCTTGAAGCCAAGTTTTTTATAGGGTGGATAGCCCATCTCACTCGCGAAAGGACAGCATAATGATAGCCCAAGTCGCGAGCAATTCGCCGGCGTTCCAGCTGCATAGCGCTTCCAATGCTCATCCGTCGCGTTCTTGAGAATGGGATCAGTTGTCATAAGCTTCTCCACATTAATGGAATTTAGCGCCTCGCCTGCGCGATCAAACTTGCTATCAGACCAAGCCAGTAGGCAGCAGTGTAATAAATAAACAGGGGCTGTTTGCCGCGTCGCCACAATAGGTACGCAGAAAGAATGGCAAGCACAGCAACCACATACAGATCCAGCCCGATCTCTTCAAAGCCAAGGTTTGCCAAAATTCCCGCACCCAAAAACAGTGCATTGACCACCAGCAAACCCACATCGGTAGCTGTCAATTTTTCCTTATATGGAAAAACATTTTGCAGGAACAATAATGACGCGTTGACAAGGACAAAGCCCGTAAAGAAAACCCAGTGACTGAATTCATCGTCATTGAAGATCACAATGCGGCATAAATCGCTGGCGGTATCTTCAAGACAAAAACGCGTATGTAGATAATTTGTCACCTCGTGATCGCCATAGCTCGCGCCGAGAAAATAGAGCCCAACAATAAATACCAGATTGAGCGCAAGGTGGGTGCGTCCTTCGCGGGCAGGCGAGTCGTATTCTATGGTCTTCTTGAGCAGATAAAATGCCACCAGACTGATAAGTGGCAGAACAAGCATGTTGTTGAAATCCACCCATCGCAGGAATTCGTTTGGCAGCACATAACCAAGTGTCCATGTGCCCAAACGGTTAATAGAAACCAGGATTGCCACAACAGATTGCACAGCCAGTAAAAAATGAATGCGTTTCACAGCTTTTCCTCAACTGCTAATCATCTTCAATTTGCGAAATCCAGCGATTGCTTTGCAAGCATGGAAAGTTCCCGGTCTGCGCGGTTGGATGCGATCTCCTGTAAGGCTGGTAGCGTACGGCTATCTTTCAATTCTCCCAATACCGCGATGACTTGTTTCCTTACCTCACGCTCCGGGTCATTCAACATTTCCAACAAAACCAACGCAACCCGCGGATCTTTGATTTTGCTTAACGCGATAACCGAGTGGATTCGTATCCACATTTCCGGATGACTTAACGCCTCGATCAATACATCGACGGCTGGTGCGCCAAATTTTGCCAACGACTCAGCGGATGCTCTGCCTACATCATGATGCAAGTCATACAGCGTCATACCCAAAGGCTCAATGGAGCGCGGCTCACCCAACTTCCCAAGCAGGGTTGCAGCGAATTTACGGATTGTCCCTTCTTTTTCTCCAAGTGCTTTGATAAGCGGATCAACAGCCGCACCTCCCATCTTTTCGATGGCTTGTAATAGATCTATTGCTGCAAATTCCCGTTCGAACCACCAATAGGAATCATGCAAGGCTTCCATAAGATATGGCAGTGCCGCGGGGTGTTCCGTATTACCCAACGCCTTCGCTGCAGCCTGGCGGACTTCTATCTGCGGGTCATCCAGCAAAACATTGGTGATGGCATCAAAAGTAGAGGGGTCTTTGAATAGTCCGAGTGCCAAACATGCCGCAATACGGACTTCATCTTCAGAATCTTTCAATGCATCAACCAGGAGAGGCATTGCTTTTCTATCCCCAATCTTCCCAAGTGCCAAAGCCGCGCGCGATCGAACAGTAAAGTATTCACCTTGAAGTGCATCTAATAAGACTGGTACAGCTGTTCGATCTTTACTAATTGAAAAAACTTCCGCAACACGCCCGCGGATAACTGGGTGCGCAGTGGCAAGTAATTTTGTCAGTGTAGGTGTGGCGGAAGGAATTCGGGCGAGAATACGCTGATATAACGGGAGCAAGCTCACGTCCTGGGTTTGAAGCGCTTCAACAAGAGGAGGAACTGCGTCCACACCAAGTCGAAGGATTTCCTGCGCGGCGTGGTCACGTTTGAGTGGGTCTGAAAGTTGCGGAATAAGGCGCCTGGTTTCGCCTTGCTTTCCACCAGTGAACCAGTTCATATTTTGATTTTATCTTAAAAGAAAACTCCTCGCGACGCGAGGAGTCGTGATCCGCCATACGGTAGTTGAATTTTATAGGCCCTCTACCATCAGGCTGACAGCAAGCAAAGCAAAGCCTAAAAACGTAAGCCAGAACGCAAACCCTGCTAAGGCAGCGCCCAGAACACCGAAATTACCAAGCAAGCCAAGCAGGCCAAGTACTACTGAAATCCAAAACGTAATTACCTTGGGGGGACTGAGTCTCATTGCATTCTCCTTTTCTTCATGAACGTGCCAATGAACGTGGGGCCGGCGAATCACATAATTCTTTATAGCAAAAAATCATTGACATTTCAATGCTTTTATTAGGCTGTTCCCTTAAATTTTATCAATGACTTTGATTCTCCAGTCCGCAAATTGGACAGATAATCTCTGATATAATTTTTATATGGACAATGAGAG
>DAINRK010000022.1:0-2301 GCA_036741855.1 Anaerolineales bacterium | reverse complement strand
CAATGAGAGGAAATTACATCGTGGCGCTCGAAGCGCCATGTTATTTTGCCTGTACTTTGCAATCATTTTTTGTTTGGAGTAACAATGAAGAAGGAACAACAGCTTGATTTGTATCACCAGATGGTGCTCATCCGACGAGTGGAGGAACGAGGTGCCGAACTGTATCAGGCCGGCAAGATCGGCGGCTTTATGCACCTGTATATCGGACAGGAAGCCGTTAGTACAGGCTTAATCGCGGCTCGTGAACCGCGTGACCGCGTAATCACTGCCTATCGCGATCATGGAGTTGCCATCAATTGTGGAATTCCAGCCAACGAAGTGATGGCAGAACTTCTGGGAAAAGCCACAGGCATGTCCAAGGGTAAGGGTGGCTCGATGCACATGGCAAGCGTTGAGAAAAACTTCTGGGGTGGGCATGCCATCGTAGGCGGTCATTTGCCCATTGCGGCGGGGCTCGCTACCGGGGATCAATATGCTAAAAATGATAATGTGACCATATGTATGTTCGGTGACGGCGCGACCAATATTGGTTATTTCCATGAGGCATTGAATCTGGCAAAAACCTGGGGATTGCGAGTATTGTGGGTTTGTGAGAATAACATCTACGGCATGGGAACTTCTGTGGAACGTGCTTCGGCTGTAAAGGAAATTCGCCAAAAGGCCGAAGGTTATAACATGAAAAACTCCAAAGTAGACGGGATGGATGTGATGAAGGTCTACGAAGCCGCGAAAGAAGCAATTGATTATGTCCGTGAGAACCGTGATCCTTATTTCCTTGAAGTGGATACGTATCGTTTCCGTGGTCATTCCATGGGCGACCCCGAGCGCTATCGTAAACAGGAAGAGGTAAAAAAGTGGCAGGAAAATGACCCCATCGGAATCTTTCGCAAATATCTCGTTGAGAAGAAAATTGCCACCGCGAAGGTGTTGGATGAAATTGAAGCGCGGGTGGAAGAGGAAGTGAACAAGGCAGTGGAATTCGCGGAAGCGAGTCCCGAGCCTACAATGGAAGATTTGTTCTCGAATGTGTATGCAGAATAACTTGATGTCATGGCGAGGAAGGCAGGGCCTGACGAAGCAATCTCAACGTTCGAGGACGCTGTGCGGCTTCGGGCGAAGAACGCACTCGTAATGACATAGCGCAGAGGATATATGGCAAAAATAACGATGCGTGAGGCAATTTCGCAGGCCCTCATGGAAGAAATGGATCGTGACCCAGCTGTATTTATTATCGGAGAAGAGGTGGGTGTTTGGGGTGGCACATATGCTGTTACCAAAGGTTTTTATGATAAATATGGTCCGGACCGGATCAAAGATACGCCGATCGCAGAAAACGCAATTGTCGGTGCTGCCATTGGCGCGGCGATGGTCGGACAGCGCCCGATTGCAGAATTGATGACAATCAACTTTGCTTTTTCGGCAATGGATTACATTGTTAATCAGGCACCAAAGCTTCATTACATGTTTGGTGGGCAGTTCAAAATCCCAGTAGTAATACGTGCGGTAGGTGGCGGTGGACGTCAATTGGGTGCCACCCATTCACAAACACCGGATGCGATCTTTGCACACTTCCCCGGCTTGAAGGTGGTATCGCCAGGGACGCCGGAAGACGCGAAAGGTTTGCTCAAGACCGCCATTCGTTCGGATGACCCGATTCTTTTTATCGAACACGCGACGATGTATCAAATCCGCGGCGATGTTCCTGATGAGGAGTATCTCATCCCGATTGGAAAATCAAAAGTTCAACGCGAAGGGAAAGATGTCACAATCGTGACGTATTGCAAAGGTCTTGAGCTTTCGATGAAAGCCGCTGATGAATTATCCAATGAGGGCATCAACGTTGAGATTGTTGACCTGCGTACCTTGCGCCCGCTCGATATGGAACCCGTGCTTGAGTCGTTCAAGAAAACGAATCGGGCGATTGTTGTTGAGGAAGGTTGGAAGTCCTTCGGCGTGGGCTCAGAGATCGTCAGCCGCATTTACGAAGAAGCATTTGATTATGTCGACGCGCCGATCATTCGCGTTGCGCAAAAAGAAGTTCCGCTTCCCTATAACCGCACGCTCGAACAGGCTGCATTGCCACAAGTGCCTGATATCGTCGCCGCGGTGAAGGAGGTCTTGAAATAATGGCAGAAACAATCAATATGCCCAAACTGGGCTTCGATATGGCGGAGGGTACCCTCATTCGTTGGGTGAAACAGGTCGGTGAAAATATCAACAAAGGTGATGTGCTGGCGGAGATCGAAACGGACAAAGCTACTGTTGAGGTCGAGTCACCTGCGAGCGGGGTCGTTCTCCAAC
>DAINRK010000021.1:0-18944 GCA_036741855.1 Anaerolineales bacterium | reverse complement strand
TGGGGATTGATATCAGCCAACGCAAGCGAGCGGAGGAGGAAAAAGTCCAATTGCTAGGCGATCTGAAAGAACGCGTCAAAGAACTCACCGCCTTGCATGCAACAATGGAACTACTTCAACATGACCGTGGAGGTACTGCCGAACTTTTGCAGGCAATTGCAGATTTAATCCCAATCGCCTGGCAATATCCCGCGATCACCGCCGCACGGCTCGTCTTTGCGAGGAATGAGACCCAGACCTCCAACTTCATCCGCACGTCATGGATGCTAAGCGCCCACTTTAGCACGTCAAGGGATGATGGTCTCATTGAGGTTGCCTACTTACGAGAAGCTCCTCCTGAGGCAGAAGGTCCGTTTCTAGCCGAAGAGCGCCGTTTGATCGATTCGTTGGCGGATATGTTAGGTCTGCATTTCGAACGCAAGCAGGCAGAGGAGGAATTGCGAAAGCTCAACCTGGAACTTGAGCAGCGCATCGCCGCGCGGACCGAGGAACTGGCCGCCGCTATGGTACGGGCCCAGGAATCTGACAGGCTCAAATCGGCCTTTCTTGCCAGTATGTCGCACGAACTACGCACACCATTGAATTCGATTATCGGATTTACGGGTGTTATTTTGCAGGGATTGGCCGGTCCACTTAATGAGGAACAGACCAAACAACTTAATATGACGCGCGATAGTGCTCGTCATTTGCTGGCGCTCATCAACGATGTGCTGGATATTTCCAAGATCGAAGCCGGACAATTGGTTATTCTTAAACGACCATTCGATATGCGGCAGGCGATCGAAAGTGCCCTGCGAATAGTTCAGCCTCTTGCGCAAAAGAAGAATCTGCCACTAGCAACCTCCATTGGGACAGGTGTGAGCACAGTGGACAATGACCGTCGGCGCGTGGAACAGGTGCTCATTAATCTGGTCAATAATGCCATCAAGTTTACGGAGCGCGGCGAGGTGAGCATTGAATGTCAAATCAGAAATGGCTGGCTGGAAACCAGTGTACATGATCATGGCATCGGCATCAAAGCTGAAGATATGGGCAGACTCTTCAAGCCCTTCCAGCAAATTGAGACGGGTCTGGCACGCAGCCACGAAGGTACGGGATTGGGATTATCCATATGCAAGCATCTTGTCAAAGCCATGGGCGGAGAGATAACGGTTGAAAGTCAGTGGGGCGTGGGTAGTTCATTCAAATTTACACTCCCTCTATAAGGAGCAATGATGGCAAAAATCCTTATCATCGAAGACAATGAACAAAACCTCTATCTGGAGACCTTCATTTTGCAAAAAAATGGACATGAGATCATTCAGGCGCGCAACGGAGAGACAGGCATTGCCCTTGCCAGCGAGACACTTCCCGACTTAATATTGTTGGACATTCAGTTGCCAGGTATGGATGGTTACACTGTTGCTGAGGAACTCCGAAAGAACTCAAAAATCTCGGATATACCCATTATCGCTGTTACCTCTTATGCAATGACAGGTGACCGCGAACGGATTCTTGAATCTGGCTGTACCAGCTATATCGAGAAGCCCATCAACCCCGATACCTTCCATATGGAAATAGCGCAATTTCTGTAATATGATTATGACAATCCGTGTCGCCCCACAGTGCACATTGCAATATCGATGCCATGAACACAATCCTCATTGTTGACGATCAGAAACAAAACCTATATCTTTTGAAGGCTTTGCTTGGGGGGCATGGATATGAAGTCGTAGAAGCCACCAACGGTGCTGAAGCACTTGAGTTGGCAAGGGCCAACCCGCCGGATGTAATCATCTCTGATATTCTCATGCCTGTCATGGACGGGTTTTCTTTATGCCAGGAGTGGAAGAAGGATGATCGGCTAAAGAACATTCCATTCGTATTTTATACTGCCACGTACACTGATCCCAAGGATGAAGAGCTGGCTCTCAGCCTCGGCGCGGCGCGCTTTATCGTAAAGCCGGTGGAAACCGAAGAGTTCGTTTCCATTCTCAGGCAGGTAATCGCAGAGATTGATTCGGGCGCGTTGAGCGCGCCTCAGGAATCCCTGCAGGAGGAAATGACGTATTACCGCATGTACAATGAAACGCTCATTCGCAAACTGGAAGACAAGATGCTACAACTGGAGGAACTCAACCGCGAACTCACGGAAGAAATCGTCGAACGTAAGCAGGCGGAAGAACGGATACAACGACAACTGAAACGCCAGGGTAGTCTGCGAATGATAGATATAGCCATCAGTTCCAGTTTCGATTTGCACTTCATACTCGATATTGTGCTTCAACAAGTTCTTTCACAATTGGGAGTGGATGCCAGCGCTGTGCTTTTATTCAATTCCCAATTACAAACACTGGAATATGCCGCCAACCGTGGGTTTTACTCGAACGCTCTCCACTACACACAGCTAAAGCTGGGTGCAGGATATGCGGGTCGGGTCGTGCTCGAAAATAAAATAATTCACGTTTCAAGTTTGATGGAGACGGGCAGTAAACTTGCTGTAGCCTTGCAACTGGCAAATGAATCCTTTACTGATTATTACGGCATACCACTGATCGTCAAAGGTGAAATCAAGGGCGTATTGGAAATCTATCATCGTTCTCTCTTGCATACCGATTCTGAATGGCTGGAATTTCTGGAGACGCTGGCCGGACAAGCAGCCATTGCGATAGATAACGCCCAATTATTCGAGAGACTACAACGCTCCAATCTCGAACTTGGGTTGGCTTATGATGCCACAATTGCGGGCTGGTCACGCGCAATGGACTTGCGCGATAAAGAGACCAAAGGTCACACAGAGCGCGTCACTGATCTAACCCTGAAATTGGCCCGCCATCTCGATCTCAATGAATCGGAGATGATCCACATGCGGCGGGGCGCGCTTCTGCACGATATCGGCAAAATGGGTGTACCGGATAACATCCTTCACAAGCCGGATAAACTTACCGATGCAGAGTGGGAGATCATGCGCCAACATCCATCCTATGCGTATGAGATGCTCACAGCGATTGACTATCTAAAGCCAGCGCTTGATATTCCCTTCTACCATCATGAAAAATGGGATGGCACAGGCTATCCTCAGGGATTGAAGGGCGAGCAGATTTCTCTTGTTGCACGCATCTTTGCTGTTGTGGATGTGTGGGACGCTCTAACTAGTAAACGTCCGTATCGCTCAGCGTGGACCAAAGAGCAGGCCCTGGAATACATCAAGGAACAATCCGGGAAGCACTTCGACCCCCAAGTGGTGAAGGCATTCCTGACACTGATCAACAACGAATAAAAATTCGATATCGAAGGTAGGGGCGAAAATCGAAACAGCGGAACATCCACACATCCTTCAACGTCATCCTCATAGATGAAATTTAGAACTCCATTTTTCATAGCAGTTACTCTGCTTATCTTTGGTATTGCCTGGTTCACCTTCTCAAATCGAAACAAGGAGCCTGCGCAAGTTTTCCCCGCGACAATCAACCGCGACTGCGCTCCGTGGGATGGGTCAGCGTTTACCGTGTCCATTCCCACGAATCATGGAATCATCATTCATATTTCCATCTGGCAATCGCCTGATATCAAACGTCCGGTCAGGTTTTCATTTCCTGATAAATCGGGACAAATAGGTTTTGCTTTCATCCTGCCAGAGGTTGACCCTCTTCAACAATTGAGCGGGGAAGTATCTTTTACGCGCGTCAAAGAAGGGATTCCAGTTGAAGGCGAGTTCGATCTTACAACCGAAACTGGAAAACAATTGAAAGGCAGGTTCAAGGCAGAGTGGGGAAATCAAGTCGTATACTGCGGGTAGCATCCACACAATAATTACACATTTTCTTCATCCCATCCTAAAGTCTCCATCGTATTATGACGAAACGAGATTCGTTCTAATCACAAAGGAGATAATTATGGATAACGATGATAAACCTATTGGCCAACTTCTCTCGCGAAGAGATGCGCTGAAATTGTTGGGGATTGGCAGTGCCGCCTTTCTTGCCGCGTGCGCCACGCCTGAAGGAACCAGCACGTTAGTCCCGACATCCGCATCAACTCTTGCATCTGCAACACAGGCACCATCGGGAACAAGCACGGCATTGGACTGCGTGGTGCGCCCCGAGATGACCATTGGACCTTACTTTGTCGACGAACAACTCAATCGATCAGATATCCGTTCTGAACCGTCGGACAATTCCGTGAGAGAAGGCCTGCCACTTACACTTGCGATTGGTGTCTTTGACGTGGCGAATAACAGTTGTACGCCCATCACGGACGCGCAGGTGGACGTCTGGCACTGTGACGCGCAAGGCGTCTATTCTGGTGTATCCGACCAGAGCTTTGATACGACAGGACAGAAGTTTCTGCGCGGCTATCAATTAACGGATGGGACAGGCAAAGTTCAATTCCTTACCATTTACCCGGGTTGGTATTCGGGTAGAACGGTACATATCCACTTTACGATTCGCACGAAGGCAACGGATGGGAGTGACTATCAATTTACGTCGCAATTTTTCTTTGACGACGCGCTGACCGATCAGGTTCATTCACAGGAACCATATGCCAGCAAAGGCCAACGAGATATGCGCAACTCAGATGACAATATCTACAATAACGGCGGTGACCAGTTATTGCTCAATCTGCAAGGCGATAATACGAATGGCTACACTTCAGCCATCAATATCGGCCTCGATCTGACTGATTTGGAAGTGGGAGCTGCTGACTCGATGGGCGGACCTGGAGGAGGCCCACCTCCATAAGAAATACAAAATTGTGTGGTTGTATCCAGATACCCGAAGTATGCCGTTCAGTGGCGATTCGGATGTTTGCTTTCAGGTACAATCCAGGCGATGACCGCTCAGGTTTACAGACAGCTCACCCTTGATGATGTGGAACAAGCTGCCCAAGTTATCTCATTGTCTTTTGTGGAAGATCCGCTTGTCTCCTTCATACTTCCCTCAAGAGCTACCCGCGTAAGCACGATGGTTAAATTCTTCCGTCTATATGGCGAGATTAGTATCAAGAACAATCGTGGTTTCGGCGTTGGCGAGCCATTACAGGGAGTCGCTTTTTGGAAAACCCCAGACCAGGGAGAGTTGTCTATCAGTATTAGGTCTTTAGGAAAATTTATTCCGCTTCTTCTTACAAGGTATCCCATTGGTGCTTTTCGAGCAGGACCAATTACGAAACAAATTGACATGCTGCACAAAAAATATGCGGATAGACCTCATTTTTATCTGGATAATCTTGGCGTTCTGGCATCAGCGCGCGGGAAGGGATACTCTTCAAAACTCATTCGCCCGTTCCTTGAGATGGCCGATGAACAAAAGGTGATTACTTATACGGATACGGTCACTCGGGCAAACGTTGCGCTCTATGAACATTTCGGATTCGAGTGCGTGGAGGAAAGTCACATTCCATCCACTGGCATCACTGTCTTTGCATTGCGGAGGCCAGTTCCTTAAGTATTGACCGATGTATCTGATATTAAAAAAGCGGAGATTTTTCATCTCTGCTTTTTGATTCATTAGATACTTAATGTCCGCCCGCTACCGGAGCCTGCATGGATGCCCGTCCGCCCCACTTGCCAGGCCAGCCGGGGAGGAACGCTCCCACGATCAGTGCACCGATGGATGCGAAGAAAGTTAATCGGTAGGAATTCTCAAAACCCTTCATGCTTGCGTTGCAGGCAGTTTTTAGAGAGGCTAGTATTTTGCTCTTCGCAGCAGTCGCAGTCGCTGCAGGTAAAGTGGCAAGGGAAGCGTCCGCTCCAGGTGGGATATTATCCTCTGAACTGACCCCCGGCGTTTCGCACACGCCGAATGCCTTCGATGATGTGACTTGCTCATCTTGCACTTGGTCCTGCTGAGCTCTGATCTCCGCGGGAATGGAGGAGGTAAAAATTGTGGCGAGTGATGCAACTGCCACAGCCTGTACCACGAAGCGCGTACTGTTCAATAGTGAAGAGCCGCGCGGCAAATGGCTCAGTGGAATACTACTTAGCGCTGCTACAAAGGAGGTTTGAAGAGTAAGACCAACTGCCAGCCCGCGTAACGCGAGCAGGAAAAAAATATAGGATATGGGCGTATCCGCTTCGATCTTTGACAACTGCCAGGTGTTGACACATAAAATGGCAAATCCTACAATCAGATTCATGCGCGGCCCGATCTTGTCGTAAAGTCGCCCGGCCAGCGGCGTGGCAATCCCGGAAGTCAGTGCTACGCCCAATAGGATGAGTCCCGTTTGAAAGGCTGTTCTGCCGCGGAATGCTTGCAGGTAGATCGGCATCAGAAATTCCGCGCCGAACAAGGCGACCGTTGCAACATAACCGACCAATGCGGCATTGAGAAAAACAGGATTGCCGAATAGACGCAGGTTCGTCATTGGTTCTTTGGCGACATATAGCTCAATAAGCGCATGGACAATTAATGTGAAGGCGCCAATACCCAGGAGCAGCAACGTGGTGGAACCTGTCCAGCCATTTGTTTCCGCAATGCTGGCTGCGTAGAGAACTGAGCCAAAACCGATCACGGCAGTGACCAAACCAAGCGGGTCAAAGGCTGGTTTTCGCTCAACCTGGTAATCGAGCAGGAAGCGCGAGCCCAGCAGAACCCCCAGGATTCCAATCGGGATATTGATAAAGAAGATAACGCGCCAGATATTTTGATCCACAAGCCAGCCACCCAGAATCGGACCCAGTGCCGGCGCAAAGACCAGGACGATGCCGAAATATCCAAGTGCGGTTCCCTGCTCTTTGGGAGGAAAGGCGCGGTAGAGTTGCGCAGGCCCCAGAGGCTGTGCAATTCCACCGCCGAATCCCTGTAATGCGCGCGCGGCGACCAACCATCCCAGAGATGGTGCAATCCCGCAAAAGAAAGAGCCAAGCACAAATACCGCTAGACCCAGGAGATACACACGCTTGATCCCGTATCGATCCGCTAGAAAACCAGAAACTGGAGTTGTCACTCCCAGCGACAGTACGTAGATACTCAACACCCATTGTGCCTGTGCGAGGGTGGCACCAAATTCACGTCGCAGAGTTGGGAAGGCAACATTCACGACCGTCGCGTCGAGAATGATCATGAATATGCCAAACATCACCGAAATCAAGACTTTCCACTTCTGTTCCAGTCCTTTAGGTTTATTGTCTGTGGCAGTTTCAACACTCATAGGTTGATAAAACCTTTCGATAGATTATGGATTTTTGTGCAAGACGAGGGTAATACAGAATCTTTAGAACAAACATAGAATAGACTCTGGAATTTGTGAAAGTCTTACGCTGCCTTGTCATATAGCTAATCATTGATTCAGTTTCATTTCGAGTAAAATCGCTCCTTATGAACAAGGATGACCTGGATGCGCTGAAAGCACATCCATCTCAAGGTGCAAGGCTCACATACAGGCTAAAGAATGCAAACGTTTATATCTCGGACGAGGGATTTCACTTCATAGATTATCTCGATCCCGTTTCTGAGATTTCTCCTGAAATTGATGCATCCCAGTTGACAGATAAAGAATCATCTTACATCGAAACGCAGTTACAGGCAAATACACGTAAATTCGAGAACCAGGCAAATATCCTCAAGAAGTATCTTTCTCTCAAGAATGCGAAATTACTTGATATCGGATGCGGAGGCGGGTTATTCCTATCACTTCTGAAGCAGGAAGGCGCGGAAGTCACTGGTATCGAACTAAGCGATAGCCGCGCGCAATATGCAAAAACAAAACATCATTTGAAAATCTATAAATACCCGATCGAAAGTGAATTCTGGCAGAAGGGATATGTAAATCATTTCGATGCGGTGACATTATGGGACGTGATCGAGCATGTCAATTATCCATATCAAACTTTGAAGTCTGCGATGCATGTTTTGAAAGAAGATGGGCTGTTATTGATAGATACCCCATGTAGGGATAGTTTCTATCATCAATTTGGCGCACTTACTTATCGTCTATCAGGCGGTAGGTTCCCTGCGTTCCTCAATGCGATGTATTCATCACATTTATTTGGCCATAAACAAATCTTTTCCACGAAAGAAATGAAAGAATTGTTCGAGTCAATTGGTCTTGAGGTTATTGATTTGCATAAATTCCATGAGCTTTCCTTCCCTTATGACTTTTACTTGAGAAAGCTTTTCAAATCGGAGATTACCGTTAAAATACTGCTGCCAATTGTTGATGTATTTTTCAAGATATTCAAAATTCAAAACAAGATGTTGGTGATCGGGAGAAAGACCATGTCATTGCGAGCCCACTAGGGCGAAGCAATCTCCCTATGGACGAGGAGATTGCTTTGTCGCTCACTGACGTTCGCTCCTCGCAATGACATAACAAAGCATAGGAGAATCATTATGGACAACAACGAATACATCCCTCAGCGTGCGATGAGTATCCATGCACACCCGGACGATCAGGAATTTTCCGTGGGCGGCACGATTGCCAAGTGGGCGAAGGCAGGATGCGAGATCATCTCGGTCGTC
Source organism: Anaerolineales bacterium (assembly GCA_036741855.1). GTDB lineage: Bacteria > Chloroflexota > Anaerolineae > Anaerolineales > Villigracilaceae > Defluviilinea. The sequence goes on along the minus strand of DAINRK010000021.1, from coordinate 10,503 downwards.
ATCACCAGTGGCGACTCGGGCTCGAACGACCCGGCGAAAGACGGGAGCCATAAACAGGAGTTGGCTGAATTACGGGAGCAGGAACAGCTTGCAGCGAATGATATATTGGGAGTCCGGGAGACGGTCTTCCTGCGATATCCGGATGGAGAACTGGAACCAACGATTCAACTTCGAAAGGACCTGACCCGCCTCATCCGGCAATACAAGCCTGATACCGTTACAGTGGGGAATCCTGAAGCCTGGTTTTATGGCGATGAATATGTCAATCACCCTGATCATCGCGCCGCGGCGCAAGCGGCGTGTGAAGCGGTTTTCCCGTCAGCGGGCAGCCGGCTTATGTTCGTGGACCTGCTCGCGGCCGGGTATGAACCGCATGACGTCAAACGGTTATATATCCACGGCACGGAGAGAGCCAATACGTGGGTGGACATCACAGAGACGATGGACGTCAAGATCAAGGCGCTGCAACAGCACCTGAGTCAAATTGATCCTAATGAGGTGGGAAAGTGGATGCTCGAATGGGCGGAGGGGGAGGCCAAGGACAAGGAGATGAAGTATGCCGAGAGTTACAAGGTGATGATCCTGAAAAGGGACGAGGAAGATAGGTCGGAAGACCGGTCAGAAGACAAGGTGCCCCACGAGGACTGAAACAAACGTGATGGTGATGTTATCTATATCTCTATACGGCAGAGATTCAACGAGCATTGCGCCAACCGCGATCCATGTGATCGGCAGGAGGAAACTGCTGAGAGGCGCATTGAATTCGCCGATCCAAACGTAGATGGCAAAAATAAGGACTGTCAATAGCCAGCCACCTGCGAAGACGCTCAATGACCCTGCTACGCTCTTCTCATGTGACCAGGGTAACTTCGGCGAATCGACGCGTCGCCCAACGATATCTGCGATCCCATCGCCGCCGCACATCATCATCAGCGCTGGAATTCCAATTGGCGAATCTTTCCAATAAATCAGCGTAATTAGAATAAACACAATGCCGTAAAACAACGGTCCGCGTAGAATCTCGCGACGATCACCAGTGCGGGACATAGCTTTGACTGCGGCTTCGTCATGGAGAATACCTATCCCAACCAAAACAAATTGTGTTGTAATCACCAACGGAACCAGCGCCGCCAGCCAACGGGAAATCGGCACGTCAGGGTACATCAGCCAGCACAAAACAAAGATCGGACCCGTGCCGATGTGAATGATCTTACGACTCAATTTGCTTTCGATGATGCCTCGATGCGCGAGAAAGTCCATAAGACGGAGGAAGGCGAGAGCGATGAGGAAAGTGAAGAGAGTGGCGAGGTAGGGATGCATACTAGGTTGTTTTCTTTTGCAACCTCATCCAACGAGTGTGCAGGCGATTCCAAATAAGATTCATAGTGTCTCTAATTTGTTTCCCTTGAAGTGTTGCGTAAATGAAAATTATTGGTGCCGCAAGAATTAATAATATAGCTAAAACGTCCCCAATGAGCTCTAGCTTTGGCAAAAAAGTTTCATATGTTGGCAATTGAGGCTTTACGATTTGACCAAGATCAGCCCAAAAAGAGGGAAGAATCAGAATTGTAAGTGTCAGGGAAACAGCGGCCAAGATCATTGACAAACGAGTATCGTTTTCATTGCTTTTCTCAGATAAATCCGCCAGGTAGAGCTCATCAATATGATTTACAAATTCAACGATACTGTTTATGTTTCGCTCAATGTGCTCTAAAATTTTTGGAACCCCGAATTGCTCTAGTAAATAATTCGCCTTACTAATCGCAAACTCTCCCCTGCTCCATAACTGTGGATGACTAAGACTCTGGCAAAGAGCTGACTGATGTCGCAGCGATGCGGCAGACGCGACAAGTTTTGGTAAATCGCCGTCTATCTTGATATCTCCTCGAAAAAGCTCAAAACGGGTTTGATGTATTTTTTCTGCTATATCCCGTAGTAGATCATAGGAACCGCCTTCCAATAGTAACGCCATGACACGGATTTCTATAAGGAATTCAATCATGCGCTCAATTGCACCCCAATAACGAGAGTATTGCACCCTTAACGTTGAGCTTGGAACGGAAGAAACCAGAATTTCATAGTCACGCCACTTTTGGGCCGGCATAATAATAGCCGTTCGAGAACCCAACAGGCAAAGTTCATCATTCCAACTCGCTTGATTTTGGTCCAATATCTGGTCGGCAACAACCCAGCGATGTTCCGGAAACAAATGATCAATTCGAATTGTATCTGGAGGATTTTCCTGCTTATATGGTTTGAGAACCGACCCTTCCATGAGGCTTACCAGGGCCTGGCGTACCTGCGGCGAGGCTCGAATATCATTGATAGTGATTGACATCTGAGAATTCTTATTATTACCGCTTGGTTTGGATCTTTTCACGATCGAGCTGCTGGCTAGCATTTCAGTAAAATGATGCACAACGTACGATTCATGCAAGGGGATCGACAAGCTTGGTTTTGGTATATCGAGTTTTATTGGGCTTGCTTCTCCGTTGACAGGTATTTCGGCACCAACGGCATGGACGAACAAACTGCAAACTTCCATCGCCAAGCGCCACTGGAGCGGGTAATATAATAGACTACCACTATATGTTTCATCGACACCCAGCCACGCCAGGAAAGACTGGACAGATCGCTCCTTCACCGCTAGCGTTTGAGGGTCATTAGCATGTTCTTCGCGAGCCTTTGCAAGCCATTTCTGTGCACTCTGAACATCCAAAGATTCTTGTAGCCTCAAAATATCCTGAGACAACCGAATAAAAGAAACCGGAGTTTCAAGGTGATGGTTGGTCAGCCTGATTACAAAAAACCCAGTAAAAGTTGGGCGAACATATATTGACCACTTATTCCAATTGCGCAGAAAAAGTGTTTTGAATTGAAAATTATTTATTAGATCTTCATCAAACTTCACTTTTTCCTTGTCTAAGGCATAAGCCGAAAAAGTAAATTTTTCGAGCATCAGTGTACGGAATACGCCGCTCGCAAACCCTACCTGCTCTGTTGTCATTTCCTCCGGTTGGCCACGGCGACTCTTATCTTCCTGCATAGTGATAAATTGTTCCTGGGATGCAAGTCTGTGTGGCCAAATTTCCCGTAATGTTTCTGCAAATTCCTCCCTGCCTCGAATTCGTTCAAACCTGGCTTGATCCTGTTCTTGAACAAAGCGCTTCATATTCAAGACCAAAATTACATTGGTATATCCTCTTGCTGAGACATTTGCTTTCATTGCAACCTCCATAGTATCGAAAGCAGAACGTTAACAAAATTGGAGCTAGCTGGATACAAAGATATGACCGAATTGACCTGTTCAATCCCAACTTAATGACGATTTTACCTGAATATCAGTGTCATAAGACCTAAATCGCGCAGATCAATGCGATGAAGAAGGAAAGACGATGATGAAGGCGATGAGGATCGCCAGGTACGGATTCATGTCCTCTATTAACACAAAATGCCGCGTTTCAGCGCGGCACATTTATGGAGCGTCCGTATTAATCCACCACGTTCGTGATTGGCGCGTATTAAGATACCAGGATAGCCCACCAGGCATAAACCAGCATCATCAGTCCAAACATGCCCAGGGATAAGCGATCTTGCTTGTTTGCCTGCTCATAACTTACGCGCCAGTATTTCACAATTCGCTTGAATTTTTCCTTTGTCCTTTTCATAAAACACATCACTTTCTATATCTAATAGACGAAAAAAAAGGGAAAAATGTGGTAGAGCGCCGGGAATCAATTTCTCCCCCATCAGTACCGCTATAAACGCAAAATGCCGCACTTTGACGCGGCATAATAGTAAATCATGAATTGAAAAGTGCTCCCAACAGGATTCGAAGCTGTGACCAGGCAGCATTACTTCCCAGGGACTCCAGTTGGTGTATTACTTAGTCTTTTGTCTTTAGCTGTGGCAACTTCGCGTTTTTAATGCGTCTTGTACCTATTAAAATCTCGCCGCGAAATAATCTTGAGTCAAGATCTGGCTGTAAAGCGAGTGTGAGAGGGTGGCTCTTCGATCATTTGGCGAAGAGTGGCCACCTCGAGCTCAGCATTAGCAAGCGCCTCCTGTGCCAGAATGGTATTCTTTTCAGCTATTGCAAAGGCGATGATATTCAACGAAGTTTCAAGATCGATGATAAGAGCCATTGCTAGAGATTTGTCCATAGTCCTCCGCGGCCCTTGTGTGGAACTGATAAAACTCTTACCGGGTGCCTGCGGGCTGCATTGCATCATATCGTAGAATTGACAAAAGTGATATAACCATCAACGTCAATCTCGCAATTTTCCCACTGTGTCATTTTTAATTCCCCTTGCACGTGCCTGCATTATCTCTTCGGCGAACGCGTCCTATGGAGAGATGACTACGGCAGCTGGCGTATGGGCCCAGCAGGATTCGAACCTGCAACCAAAGCGTTATGAGCACTCTGCTCTGCCATTGAGCTATGGGCCCCAATAGCTATTAGCATTTAGCCATCAGCAGTTAGCGATTCCGCTAAAAGCTAATGGCTAATCGCTAAACAGAGCGGGAGATGGGATTCGAACCCACGCATATCAGCTTGGAAGGCTGACGCCTTACCACTTGGCGACTCCCGCATGCGGCAGTCATTTTACCACAATTGAGTTATTATCAATTTGAGCCATCGAGTCCGGGAACTAAACTATTTCCAATACGTCTCAAAGATAGAAACTCCGATGACTTCTGGAGGTACCTACCCATGAAATCTCCCATTCTATTCAAAATCTCAGCCATTAGCGCGGTTTTTAGCTTGCTTCTCGGTGCCTGCGGGGCTTCGGGTTCAGCATCGATTGCACAATCTAACCTAAAGAGAGTCACTTCACCAGATGCGCCGCCTGACCAGATTAAGTCCCTGGCAGATAACAACAATGCTTTTGCATTTGCGCTATACCGCTCACTTCGGTCACAGAACGGTAATTTGATCTATTCCCCATATAGCATTTCCCTGGCGCTGGCGATGGCTTACGCTGGAGCGCGGGGCGAAACCGAATCACAAATGATGCAGACTCTGCACTTCCTTCCACAAGATCAACTGCATCCTGCCTTCAACGCGCTCGACCTTCAGCTTGCCGAGCGCGGCAAGGGTGCATCGAAAGATGAAACGCCGCTGCAACTCAATATAGCAAATGCGGTCTGGGCTGAACAGACGTATCCGTTCATGCAGAGCTTTCTCGATACCATTGCCTTGAACTATGGAGCAGGCATTCGCCTGGTGGATTTCATCAATCAGTATGAAGCTTCACGGAACGAAATCAACAACTGGGTCAGTGAGCAGACCCAGGAAAAGATCAAGGACCTCCTGCCTCAGGGAGCGCTTAGTCCAGATACCCGCATGACCCTGGTCAATGCCATTTACTTCAAAGCGGACTGGCTTAGCCCATTCGGGGCTAACTCGACACAAGATGCTCCCTTCCATCTACTTGACGGTTCAGAGGTCATTGTGCCGATGATGCATAATGATACTGTCGCTCCATATGCTACGGGCGATGGATGGCAGGCGATTGAGCTGGAATATCAAGGTGGGACGGCGGCGATGGATATCATCGAGCCGGATGAAGGTCGCTTTGACGAAGTCGAGTCCAGCCTGGACCATCAAACTGTTTCCGCTATCTTGGGCAGCCTCCAGCCGACCTCTGTATCGCTCGCGTTGCCAAAATTCAAATTTGAAAAAGCATTCGGTCTTGCTGACCAACTCAAGTCCCTCGGTATGACAGACGCCTTTGACCCAAATAATGCAAACTTCACCGGCATGTCCGAAAGACGTGACCTATACATCAGCTCTGTCATTCACAAGGCATTCGTTGCTGTAGATGAGAAGGGTACCGAAGCGGCAGCAGCCACGGCAGTCACCTTCTTTGCGACCAGCGCGATGGTACAAAATGTCTCATTGACTGTTGACCGTCCGTTTATTTTCGTCATCCGCGATATTCCCACTGGACAAATTCTGTTTATCGGACGCGTTCTTAACCCTGTTCAATAAAAAGATTTGCCAGATCACAGTCACTGATGAGGGGGATATATTTATTTTAGATGAGAACATTACAATCCCCAACAAGAAGATTATATAATTCTCTGCATTCATAGCACTTCTAACAAGGAGAAACATCGTGAAGTTTTTGCAATCCATCCTGATCAGTCTGCTACTTGTAGGCTGTATGTCACCCACTGAGCAAATGACCTCCACACCTACCGCAGCCGAACCTGTTAGTACATCTACGCCTACTCCTGCTCCGACCCTCACGCCAACATCTGCACCTACAGAGACGCCGTTACCAGAAGACGATCCTGTTTTTGTAGGTGCCGGCGATATTGCGCACTGCCGCAGCGATGGTGACGAGATTACAGCGAACATGCTGGATCACATCTCTGGAACGGTGTTCACTACCGGTGATAATGCCTATCCAAATGGCTCAGCGGAAGAGTTCGCGAACTGCTATGATACTTCCTGGGGACGTCACAAGGACCGCACCTATCCATCCCCGGGCAATCATGATTATCACACCCCGGATGCCGCAGGTTATTTTGAATATTTTGGATCGAGGGCTGGCGAGCCTGGCAAAGGATATTATAGTTATGACCTCGGAACCTGGCATATCATTGCATTGAATAGCAATATCCCGGTTGAGGCTGGCTCACCGCAGGATCAATGGCTAAGAGAAGATCTGGCATCACATCCGACGGTCTGTACACTTGCATACTGGCATTACCCGCGTTTCAGCTCAGGGACCGTACACGGAAGCGATGAGTCCATGCAGCCGCTTTGGGAGGCATTATATGAATACGGAGCGGATGTGGTGCTTGTTGGGCATGAACACAATTATGAGCGATTTGCGCCGCAAGATCCGCAAGGCAATGCCGACCCGGAGCGAGGAATCCGTCAATTTGTGATCGGCAGTGGAGGGCGTAGTCACTACACATTTGGACCTCCTATCGCCAATAGTGAGGTGCGTAATAGCGATACCACGGGCTTGCTTAAATTAACACTTCATGCCACTAGCTACAGCTGGGAGTTCATTCCCGAGCCAGGGAAAACATTTACTGATTTTGGGGACGCACCTTGTGTGGAATAACAAAACTATTACTCAGCCACAGAGACATTTGACCCCGTACCTGCGTCGGGGCAGGTGGAAAAACTCATTCGCTTCGCGTCTGTGTTCTCAGTGGCTAAGAAACTTTCATAGTGATTATCTCCCGTACGGATACCAATAGGACTTATCCTCCATATTGAAATCCCAGTGAACGTGCTTGGTTTCACGGAACTCATCGAGTCCCTCGATGCCAAGTTCACGCGCGCCGCCTGAATATTTCATCCCACCAAATGGACCCGCATAATTATCGGTCAATGGATCGTTGATCCAAATTGTTCCTGCTTTCACATCCTCGAAATACATCTTGATCTTTTTCGGGTCTTCTGAGAGTAAAACCGCGCCTAAACCATACTGGCAGTCATTAACTAAATCAATCGCTTCTTCAAATGATGTATATTCCATTAATGGCAACGCGGGACCAAATGTCTCTTCGCGCATGATGAGCATAGTGTGATCAACGCCCGTCAGAACAGTTGGCTCATAGAACCAGCCTTTCGAAATATGCTGAGGTCGCTGGCCGCCGGTTAATACTTGGGCACCACGCAACCGCGCATCTTCTACATGCGTCTCAATTTTGGCGCGATACAAATCGCCGATCATTGGACCGACATCTGTTGCTGCCTCCAGGCCTGAACCCAACTTTAATGACTTCACATGTTCCACAATCGCTTCCGTAAATTGTTTTGCTTTTGATCCCGGAATATACACGCGCTCCGTACTTGTGCATACCTGCCCTGCATTAAGTAACGCCGCATACGCCACAGCCTTTGCCGCGAGTTCTGGGTCAGCGTCTTCGGCGATGACAGTCGCATCCTTGCCTCCCAACTCTAAATGCAATTTCTTCATCATTGGCGCAGCGTGTGAGGCGATGCGTTGTCCGGTCGCCAGACTTCCAGTAAATGCAATAACAGGCACATCGGGATGTTTCACCAACGGCTCACCGGTCTCTGCACCGAAGCCTGTGATCACATTGACGACTCCCGCTCGCAATCCATCAAAACAATGTTCAGCCATAAATAACGCGGTGAGTGGGGTCATCTCCGATGGTTTAATGATCACCGTATTCCCAGCCGCGAGCGCGGGAGCAACCTTCCAGGCCATGAGCAGCAACGGGTAATTCCATGGCACGATGCACCCCACCACGCCATACGGTTCCTTCAAAATAAAATTGAATTGCGATGACTCGCCAGGCGGAATAACTCTTCCTTTGTCATGTCTTCCCAATTCCGCATAATAATCAAACGTGTTCGCCACCCATTCCAACTCTTCATCATTTTCAGGAATTGGCTTGCCTTCTTCAAGCGTGAGCAAGTGAACGATCTCCTCTTTGTGGCTTCGCACTTTGGATGCAACCTCATGCAGAAGACTTGTCCGTTCGTTCGCGCCTATCTTTCTCCAGGACCTGAATGCCTCCTTGCTGGACCGTACAGCTATTTCCACGTCTTCAGGGGTTCCACGCGGGACAGTATCCAGCACCTCTTCCGTCGCGGGATTCGTAACCCCGATCTCGCCATTCGCATTGCCTTTGGTGAATTCCCCGTTAATGTACATGAGTTTCATAAAGATACCTCAATTTAGTTTCTACACACCAACTCACTCAACTAATTTTTAATTCTCCAATCTCTGATTACCAATCTCCTCATCCCCTCGCCTCTTCGGCTTTTCCGATTCTTCAATCAACTCCTTCGGCGTTGCCGCGCCACAGGCGGGACAGGCATACTCCTCCTCAGCTGGGACATAGGAGCGTCTGCAATAGGGGCAATCGATGGCACGCGGTGCAACTGGCACTTCTACTTCTTTGACAACCTCACGTGTGACCTCGCGAGTGTGAGTCCGCCCAGGACCGCCCAAAACAACAATAGGTCCTAGATTAGGCAAGCCCGATCCGCCCGACGGCACGCTTTTTGCCTGTGGCTTCGAACCGCCTGATGATTTCTTTTTCGATGAAGAGCCAAAGTCACCTCTGCCCGCGCCGAGCACAAAGAACAGCACAGCCACGATCACCACAGCACCCACAGTGAGAAAGACAATGATGGCTGTCAATCTTAAGGCACGCGGGATGTTGTATAGTTCATATCCATAGCTGAACAGAAACACCCCACCCACATAAAATGGAGCCAGGATAGCCAGCAGGATGATCCCTGTGCCTGGATCTAATTGATTCTCGAACCATGTCTGATACGCAACAAAGATGATCACTCCCAGGGCGGCCAGAGCAATTAGCCCGCCCGGAATGAGGATATGCAATGGCTTACCCGGTAGAGAATCATCGCGGTCATATTCAATTACTTCGTGGGTCTTAGCGCCTACTTGCCTTGCGCGGTATTGAGATTCTGGCATATTACTTACCTTTCAATAACACTTACGCACTCACCATGCAAAAGCCTCAGGCGCTTCACCACCAGGACCCGGCCAGATCGTGTCCAGAGCCTGCATTTCAGATTTGCTGAATTTGATTCGGGTCGCACGCAGACTGCCGGTCAACTGCTCCATCGTACGCGGACCGATGATCGGCGCCGTGACAACAGGATTTGCCAGCAGCCACGCCAGAGCAACATCTGCGGGTTGTTCTCCCTTTTGTTTGCAGAATTTTTCATATTTGCTAAGTTGAGTCGCAAATTTCTTGGTATCCTGTTTTACCTCTTTCTCTGCGCGCCGTCCGGTTTTCGCTTTGCCAGCCGCGCCGCCCAGCAGTCCACTCGCCAGCGGACTCCACGGAATCACACCGAGTCCATATTCGCGGCAGGCGGGAATTACTTCCAGCTCGATCATGCGGTCTTTGAGGTTGTAGAGGCTTTGTTCGCTGACCAGTCCCAAAAAGTGACGCGACCTGGCGATCTCATTCGCTCTTGCAATATGCCAGCCTGCAAAATTGGACGACCCTACATATAAAATTTTTCCTTGCTGAACGAGGGTCTGCATCGCCTGCCAGATTTCCTCCCAGGGCGTATTCCGATCGATATGGTGCATCTGGTAGAGATCGATGTGATCCGTCTGCAATCGTCTCAATGAACCTTCAACTGCCTGGCGAATGTTCAACGCCGATAGCCGCGACTGATTTGGCCATTCTCCCATTCGACCATAAACCTTTGTTGCAATAACAGTTTTCTCGCGCCTCCCACCTCCCTGCGCAAACCAGCGACCAATAATCTGTTCGGTGACACCCTCTCCGAGCTTCCGTCCATAAACGTTTGCAGTATCGAAGAAGTTGATGCCCAGGTCAAGTGCCTTGTCCATAATGGCAAATGCATCTTCCTCCTTAGTCCTTGGACCAAAGTTCATCGTGCCAAGGCATAAACGCGAGACTGTCAGACCCGTTCGACCAAGTTGGGTGTGTTCCATGTTTCCTCCAGGAGATGATTTTGACTGGATCTATATACTTCGCTTCTAAATATTGTAT
>DAINRK010000020.1:0-18987 GCA_036741855.1 Anaerolineales bacterium | reverse complement strand
ATAAATGGCTTTGCAAACGTCGTGAATTATCCGCCAATTCCATTGACCAATGGATAAAAATTAAGTATAGTGTACGCACTTATCATCAATTCCATGTGGGACAATGACACTCTACCAAATCACCTTCACAGTTAACTTTGTAGCCCTCATCGCTTCCCTATGGCTGGGAATGTACCTTGTCACACGCAATCCGCGTGTGCCTACCGCCTGGCTGACTGCGCTTACCCTTTGGTCACTGGGCGGACTTTTTATTAACGTATTGTTGGCACTGAATCCGCCTCCCGATCCCTCGTTTCGACCATCGGCGTTGCGCTTTCTCTTTCCTTTCTGGCCCTCAAGCGGTTTCGCTGAGGGAGCCAGTGCCTGGTTACAAGGATGGTCAGTAATACCTTCGATCGCCTTCTGGCACCATGCCACTCTGCTGATGAGGCCGGGGAAAATGAATCCCTGGCGCTGGACCCGCGTCATATTTGCATACTTCATTGCCATTGCCGCGATCGAGGTGCAGGCATTTACACAGATCCTCTTCTCGGTTGAGGGTGGTAATCCTCTCTATCTCAACAGCCTGCGCGCGGGACCCTTATATTCCGTTTTCGGCCTTGCGCTGATCAGCCTTACTCTAATGAGCATCATTAACCTTGTACGCTCTGCTTATGTGGCGCCATCCGAAATCGTCCGGCGGCAATTGAGGACCCTGGTCGGAGCCACGGTCTTTACCGGTCTCATTGGACCAGTATCTCTTGTCTCATCAGGGCTAGATCTTTTCCCCATGCCAATGGTGGTCATGTCTGGCGTGTTGGCTGTTTTTGTAGGCATTGTAGGGTACGGAGTTGCGCGCTACAGCGCGCTGGTTGAAAAACGCACGATTGACCGCGACTTCTTCTACAACTTGATCGGTATCATGGTCATGGTCGGAATCTACACATTTGTTGCATGGATTCTTGTTTTTGCTTATCAGGCTCCAGGTGTTATTGTTATCTTCTTTCCGCTTTTAGGCGTTCTTACTCATACAGGCCTGAATGCTGCCTCGATTTTCCTGGACTGGTTTTTTTATCGCGGTGAACCGCGTCGGTTGCGCCTCAACCTTCATAGCCTGAGACGCCTCGCCGGCGAAAGCGAGAATATGAGGACTCTACTCGAACAAATCCTCGGCGCCTTATGTGTGCCTATTAAAGCAACATATGGATTGATCCTTACTTTCGAAGATGGAACGGCCCGCCAGATCGCGGATTTCCACTGGAAAAGCCCGCGCCTCGAATTACCTTCTAACCTACTGACCGCAGACGATGTTCTTCATCTCGATCCAAACCACTTCCCCGCGCCCCTCGAAGATGCTGCACTGCTTATCCCGCTTTACATTGAGTCAGAGCAGATCGGCGCGCTTGTGCTCGGACGGCCTACTAATGGACTCCGTTATGCACACGCAGATTTGGAACACCTTCTGTATCCATCGGATCAAATTGCCGAAGCCTTGTTTCTAAGTCGCCAAAATACGGAGCGCCTTGAGAGAGTTGCTCTCATTGCCAATGAGCCACCTGTTGTGCCCACGCGCGATTTTAGTATTCCGGTAAATGTGGTTGAGAATGCACTCCGCAACCTCTTTGATTACGCTTACCTGGCTGATACTCCAATGGCTGAAATGGAACTTGTGCGGACGCGCATGGGCGGAGGAAAGAAAACGCATCTCGAACGAGGGAAAGCGGTACAGGCCATCATGTTGGAAGCGCTCGAACAAATGCGACCAGGCGGTGACATCCCGCGGGACCCGCCGCCGCGAGAGTGGTATCCGTACGTGATTCTGTATGATGCCTATGTAAATGAAAAACAGAATCGAGATGTCATGAGCAGGTTATATATCTCCGAAGGAACATTTAACCGCACACGCCGCGCCGCGATCAGTTCGCTGGCACGGGCGTTGGTCGAAATGGAACATCCAAGTTAGATTGGTCTTTTTACTGTAGACCCTAACGGTCTTTGCAGCCTGCACTTCGTTTCGAGGTGCTTCGCCAAGACCGTTAGGGTCTTTTCAATTTAATCGATTCATCATCCATCTCGATGGGTATTCGTATGGAACTTTTTCTCAGTTTGACTATCCAAAGAATTGAAGAAAAAAATCCCACCTGATTCACCCACCCAGATTGGCAGTTTTTGGCAGTTCCTTCTCTGGTATTGGCAGTCGCGAAACGCCATAGTGGGACTAACAAAGGAGACATCCATGTTTACAAACCAACCTTCACCGCATAAAACATATTTCGTTCAACTGCCTTTGTCGCGACTGCACGTTTTGGAGGCGGGAAAAGGCGACCCTCTAATTATGGTCCCAGCCACCATATCAGAATTAGAGAACTGGCTACCACTGGCTCAGTTCATGGCACAGTGGTTCCATGTTTATTTCTTTGAATTGCCCGGGCACGGACAATCTGAACCTTTCCGCGAAAGATTTTCCAGCCAGCAGGTTGCTGAGCTCGTGGGTCAACTGGCTGACAAAATGGGCTTCAAGCGATTCAATTTGATGGGGTTTTCATTTGGCGGAATCCTGGCAATGCGGACCTTCAAGCTGCTATCGCATCGAATAGACCGCCTGATCTTCATTGCTCCCTGCCTTGACCATCGTGCGCTGCCCTTCTCCAGAGTGCGGTTGCAAATGCTTTATACCTCCAACAGGCTCCTCAGCTATCCGAGAATCCAGGCGCGTTTTGTAGATTTGATCCACAACCCATGGACAGTTTCTGTGACAGTAAAGGCCCTTCAAAAGATCGGGCGGCTCGAAAACACTATGCCTCTCGAGAAAAAACTATTAAGCACACGAGCAAACACGATCTCTGTTTTGAATGCCCAGATCAACGAAATCCTGACGACAGAGTTCGAAGTGGGAACGGACAAATACGACACACCATGTTATTTTGCCATGTCAATCCACGATCCACTCCTGCATTTTGACACCACGCTGGGGATTGTGCATGACCACTTTGCGAATGTCAATACAGTCAAGCTCACGTATCCTTACCATCAACCTCCAGTGTCATTCACATACGAGGAATTGAACCGGGATTTTTATGAAACGGTTGATGAATTCATGCGAACCAAGGCATAAGCTGCAGGTCAAAGCCATCCGACGTGGAATTGCTCTTAGTCTCACAGCTATCACGTTGTTGATGCTATGGAGATTTTATGAGCCATTGATTGCAGCATTGCGCTGGTTCAGCGATCTCGATGCAATCGTCGAATCCATCCAACGTTCCGGTTTATGGGGACCCGTCATCCTCTTTCTGCTTATTCAGGTCCAGCTGTTCGTTGCGTTTATTCCAGGGCACGCCTTGGTAGCAGCCAGCGGATACGTCTACGGGGCGCCATTGACGATCGCGATTGTATCTGTAAGCGGCGTTTTAGGCAGTCAGCTGGCCTTCCTTCTCGCACGAAAGTATGGCAGGCCATTAATTTATAGACTGGCTTCTAAAGAAACAATCGATAAGTGGGACAAAATAGCAGGAAATCGCGGACCACTGTTTTACTTCTTCATGTTTGTCCTTCCTTTTGTTCCGAGCGATATGATGTGTTATGTGGGAGGGCTGGGCAAAATATCCGCCAGACGTTTTTTTGTGGCCAATCTTATCGGCAGGGTGTGGTCTGCAACAGAAGTGGCGTTGATCGGTTCCTATGGCTTTCACCCACCCGCTGTTTTCTGGGTCCTGTTTGCACTGTCTTTGGTAGCTTTGTACGTGGCATGGCTTATTTATGATCGTTCTTTTCCGCCAACGAAGCATAACCAGAAGGACTGAAAGCATCTTGGACTTAGCATATAGGTTTGAAATTCGGCTTGAGGAATTTCTCGAGCCGAATTTCATAAATCTGGCGGTTTCTGGCAGTCCGTTCTCTGGTATTGGCAGTCGCGAAATGCGATAGTGGGACAACAAAGGAGATTACCATGAAAAACAACCTTTTATTCAAATTCATTTTATTTGTTGTCGCCCTCGTCACATTATGGATATCGCGCGAGTCGATCGCTGCGATGTGGTCATGGATCAATGATCGGGAAATGGTTACCGCATCTATGGAGCACCTGGGCATTTGGGGACCGATTGTTTTGTGCGTTCTTTTCGTTCTACAAGTCTTTTTGGCTTTCATTCCCGGCCAGGCCCTGATGGTAGCTTGTGGATATTTATACGGCTTCTGGGGCGGATTCCTGCTCTCATGGCTCAGCCTGGTAGTTGGAGGAGAAGCAGCTTTTGTCCTTGCCCGTTATCGCGGACGCTCCTTCGCCGAGAAATGGATAGCACCGAGTGTACTGTCACGCTGGGATAAATCCTCAGAGGGCCAGGGCGTTGGTTTCTTCGCACTTTCCCTTGTTATGCCACTGGTTCCTAACGATGCAATGTGCTATGTTGCAGGCTTGGGGAAAATTTCTCACCGCCGTTTTTCAATAGCTAACCTGCTCGGACGCGGGTTGGCATGCATCATCACCAGTTGGATCGGCGCATTTGGTATGCATGCTCCCCTATATGTTTGGTTGATGGTGATTGCTTTGGTTGCCCTCTTCATCGGGTGGATTGTCTACAAAAAGGGTGGCAACTTCCCCAAAATGAAAAAGCAATTGGCCAATACAGCTGGAATGTTGATCGCTAAAGCTTATCAGAAAATGTTCGGTCTTAAATATGAAGTGAAAGGTCTTGAATCTCTCCCTGCCGGACCAAAGATCATCGCGATCAATCACACGAATGTGACAGACGCAGTTTTCCTGCCATTGATCTTCGCAAAAATGCCGCGCTTTATTGTACAGGGTGATCTGTTTCAAATCCCTATCCTGGGAAACATCCTGAAGGAAACCGGGCAGATACCAGTGGATCCTGAAGATCGTCAGAAGGCATTTGATCAGGCCCGCGAATGGCTCAGACAGGGCGAAACAATATTGATCTTTCCCGAGGGCCAACTTGTACCTTTTGGCGAACGCGTAAAAGCATGGACAGGCGCAGTGCGTTTGTCCCTTGCTACGGGCGCGCCGATCATTCTGCTCGGCATCTACGCGGATCCGCAAAATGTAACAGCACTAATGATCAAAAGAAATGGGCAGGCGCGGAAGGGACTATACCAGTTCAGAGGCAGCTGTCACCTGCACTTCAGCGCGGCCTGGCAGCCAGACCCATCGAAACGGAAACCATTTCAAATCCATGCACAGACTGATGAACTGATGGATCGTATCTATTCACTGGTCGCAGAAGCCCAAAAGGAGTCCCCATGCGTATCGCATACCTTGCTCAGTCCTATCCTCCAATGGTGAGCGGTGCGGCGATCCTCGCCGAACAACTGGCAAAGGAGATGGCAAAACGCGGCCATCAGGTTCTTGTCATTGCAGCCAGCGATAAGGATCAGCCATACATAACCTTACAAGAAAACCTTAGAGTATTGCGTCTAAGATCCATATACAACCCCATGCGTGTCGGGCAACGATTTCTACTTTTCCCGCGTTTCCATGTGTTGCAGGCATTAGCGGAGTTTCAACCAGATATCATCCATGGTCACGAACCTTTCCAGATGGGCTGGCTTGGTCTTACACACGCGCGCCGCGCATCGATTCCCATCGCACTGACAGTTCATCAACTTCCCTGGTTTGTGGCATCTTATCTTCCAAATTTCGTTAAACCACTTATCGAAAAGAGCCTGTGGGCATACGCGCGCTGGCTTCTCAAAAGATTTACAGCCATCATCACACACACAAAAACCATATCGACACTTTTTCACCAGATGACAGGCCTCGAATCAAAGATCATCAGCTACGGCTTGGACCTGGAAACATTTCACTCACCGCTTTCCTCGGACGAAGAACTTGACGCACGCCAAAAGTGGAATCTACCCCTGCACGTTCCTCTTATTCTCCACGTCGGACGCCTGGACACCGATAAACATGTAGACCGTGTCATCCTTGCCGCCGCGCAGACAATAGTCCAGACAGATGCACATCTTTTAGTCGTCGGCGATGGGAGACAAAAGAAAAATCTCATGCAATTATGTCGGGACCTAGGAATTGATGAGCGCGTCCACTTTACGGGCTATGTCACAATACAACAAGGCTTGCCTGAGTTATATCGTATATCAAGTATGTTTGTAACAGCATCTGAAATCGAAACGCAGGGAATTGTCCTCTTGGAAGCGGCTGCCAGTGGATTGCCTCTTGTAGCAACACACGCTACCTGCATCCCGGAAATCGTACATGATGGGATAAATGGATACCTGACGAAATCAGGTGATGCCTATGCGATTGGCCAATCCATGATTAGAATCTTGAGAGACCCTCACATGAGAGCATTGATGGGAAGAGCTAGCCGTTCATTGGCAGAAGGACATCCTAAGGAAGAAACGTTCAACGAATATGAACGTATATATCATCAAATGGTCAGGGAGAAAGGGGTTCAAAAGGTGCCAGCACCTGTAAGGATATATTTTCAGTGGAAACAAATCAAGGAGAGATTTATTTGGATACTCCCTGATCGTTTTCGGTAAAGCCAGACAAGATTTTAGATAATATTAACAATGAGGTCGTCATGCGTATTGCTTACATAGCTCAATCTTATCCACCAATGATTAGCGGCGCTGCGCTCTTCGCTCGTGAGATGGCTGAAGGAATGGCATCCCGGGGACATCAAGTATTGGTTCTTGCAGCCAGCGACAGAAGTCAGCCATATACCGTCCTACATGAGAATTTGAAGGTTTTACGTTTGAAGTCCTTCCATAATCCTATGCGCGTGGGTCAACGCGTACTCTATTATCCGCGCACGACCATCCTGAGTGCCTTACAAGAATTTGCACCAGATATTATTCATACGCACGAGCCGTTGGTCAGTTGGGTTGGGTTGGAATATTCAAAGCAGGCCAATATTCCGATTACATTGACAATGCACATGCTCCCCTGGTTTGTAACAGCGTATCTACCTCATATACCCGGGATTCGAGCGACAGCTGAGGCAGTCAGTTGGATGTATGTTCGCTTCATGGCACGCAAGTTTACTTCTCTTATCGCGACAACAAAGACCGCTTCAGAGGCGGTTACAAAGATGACAGGCGTGCAGGCAAAAACGATCCAATGCGGAATTAATATGCAGATATTCCACCCGCGTCTTTCTTCAAGACTTGAAAGCGCCACGCGTAAGAAGCTCTCTCTCCCCTTGAATGTTCCCATTATCCTGCATGTTGGACGACTCGATACCGAGAAGCGCGTTGATCGCATCGTTCAAGCCGCTGCCCTGGCGATGCGCGAATCGAATGCACATTTGCTCATCGTCGGGGATGGACTGGAGAAAACAGCGCTCATCAAATTGAGCCAGTCACTTGGAATAGCAGATCGCGTTCATTTTCCCGGTTTTCTCTCTGTGAGAGATGGTTTACCAGAAATCTATCGAATTGCGAGTATGTTTGTCATGGCGTCTGAAATCGAGTCACAGGGAATCGTGTTGCTCGAAGCAGCAGCGAGTGGACTTCCTATTGTGGCAGTGGATGCCACTTCGATTTCGGAAGTTGTACATGATGGCATAAATGGTTACCTGGCCCAGCCGGGCGATATCCAGGCACTCTGCACTGCCATTACGAAACTTTTAAGATCTCCAAGAAAAGCAAGACAGATGGGCAGGGAAAGCCTTTTCCTGGCAAAAAACTACGACATCCTACACATCCAAAAACTGCATGAACAATTTTATAGAAAGCTGATGAAACAGAAGCATACTGCGCGCGCTACAACAAAAGAAAACCTGTATGCCTAGAGAAAACTTGTCCCGCGCTTCGAGTCCAAGCGAATGTTGACTGCAAAGTACGTCTTTATTCCTCCCTCATCCACCTCTTCACCGCGTCATACGGGTGTATATACTCAGCCATTTTGTCAATCAAGGTATTGGGATCAGGGTCAATAAACAAGACATCGCGATGTTCTTTGAAGACAAATCCCTCCTCCACGGCGTGGTCAATGGCTGCAAGTAATGGAGCGTAATAATTTCTTATATTTAACAGACCCACAGGCTTCTCGTGTGCACCTGTTTGTGCCCAGGTGACCGTTTCAAACAGTTCATCAAAAGTGCCAAAACCACCGGGCAAGGCAATATAGCCGTCAGCAAGTTCGTGCATCCTGGCCTTGCGGGCATGCATATCAGGTGGAACATCCATACGGGTGAGTCCGTCATATGCAAGAGATGAGGTATTCATGGACGGAATAATGACGCCAACAACTTCGCCGCCTGCTTCAAGCGCACCGTTTGCCACTGCACCCATGAGTCCAGTCTTTCCGCCTCCGTAAATTAAGCGGATACCCCTTTCAGCAAGCGTCAGACCCACTAAACGTGCGGCAGTCAAATAGTCCGTATGAACCGAATCAGATGATCCACAAAAGATACAAATCGACTTCATTATCGTCATGATTTACAGAAGTGTTATGATATTGTATCAGTGTTGTAAACAAACTCTAATCTTTTTCCTACAGTGAGTCTCGTGCCTTTTTGGTAGAATAATCTTATTCAGGAGAATATTATGGCAGGAATGGAGCGTTTCACACAGCGAGCAAGGCGTGTTCTCAGTCTGGCACATCAGGAGGCTGAACGCGCTCGCAACAATAACATTGGCACCGAGCATCTACTGCTGGGTCTGATGGATGAAGAGGGTGGCGTGGCTGGACGGGTTCTGCGTGAACTCGGCATGACATCCGATCGTGTGCGCGAAGTGATCCGCCGTGTTACGACCAGTTCAACAAGTTTCGATCCCAGTCGTGTAGAGCTTGCTTCGGATACGCAGCAGGTGCTTGAGCACGCAGTGGATGAAGCACGCAGACTTGGTCATCACTATATCGGCACCGAGCATATTTTGCTTGGGCTTGTGCGCGTGGATAGTGCCGCGATGGAAGTTTTGCGCAGGCTGGGCGTCACGGCGGAACAAATCCGTCGTCAGACCCGCCGCGTATTGAATGAATCCGCATCATCCTCCCCGACACCTGCAGGTTCAGGCTCTTCGCGAAATCCCTCGTCCAATCCGAAAACACCGCTGATCGATCAACTTGCATCAGACTTAACAACAAAAGCAGAAGAGAAAAAACTTGATCCCGTCATCGGTCGTCAGATGGAAATCGAGCGAGTCATTCAAATCCTTGCCCGCCGCACAAAGAATAACCCCGCTTTGATCGGTGAGCCTGGTGTTGGCAAGACTGCTATCGTAGAAGGTCTCGCCCAACGCATTGTAGATGGTGATATCCCCGCGCCATTGATGAACAAGCGATTATTACAACTGGATGTGGGTTCGCTGGTTGCAGGCACGATGTATCGCGGTCAGTTTGAGGAAAGACTCAAACGCGTTATCGATGAACTTAAACAATCTGGAGCAATTCTTTTTATTGATGAAGTCCATATGCTGGTTGGGGCAGGTGCGGCTGGCTCATCTGTCGACGCGGCGAATATTCTTAAGCCCGCGTTATCGCGCGGTGAGCTGCAAGTGATCGGCGCGACCACCATGGACGAATATCGAAAATATATCGAATCGGATGCGGCACTCGAGAGGCGCTTCCAGCCCATTCAAGTCGACGAACCGTCTGAAGAAGAGACGATTGAAATCCTCAAAGGTATTCGCTCGGCGTACGAAGAGCACCATCATCTCGTGATTTCTGATGAAGCGCTCGAAGCCGCCGCGCATTTATCCTCCCGTTACGTGACAGAACGATTCCTCCCCGATAAAGCCATTGACCTCATCGACGAATCTTCGTCTCGCGTGCGCATGTATAAGAGCGACGCCGCCAAAGAGGCCAAGGAATTATTCGGTCAACTGAGGCTTGCACGCCAGAACCGTTCTCTCGCACAAGAGGAAGGCAACAGCGAAGATGTGAAGGAATGGGAAGATCGCGAGCTTGAACTGGGTGAGCAAATCGAACGGCTCCGCACAGGGTGGGACCGGGCGAGCAGCCCCGTGGTTTCGGCGGAAGACATCGCTGAAGTGGTCTCCATGTGGACAGGTGTTCCCCTCATGCAGCTTGCAGAGGAAGAGTCTGAGCGTCTGCTGCATATGGAAGGGGAATTGCAGAAGAGCATAATCGGGCAGGATGAAGCCATTGGCGCGATCTCTCGCGCGGTCCGCCGAGCACGCGCCGGGTTGAAGGACCCGCGGCGTCCGATTGGTTCGTTTATTTTCCTTGGTCCTACAGGCGTTGGCAAGACAGAGCTCACAAAAATGCTTGCCAAATTCATGTTTGGCAGCGAAGAAGCGGCAGTCCAGTTGGACATGTCGGAATTCATGGAGCGGCACACAGCCTCCCGTCTCGTCGGAGCGCCTCCAGGATATATTGGCTATGAAGAGGCAGGTCAACTGACAGAGGCATTGCGACGCCGTCCTTACTCCATTGTCGTCTTTGATGAGGTCGAAAAGGCTCACCCCGAAGTTCACAATATGCTTTTACAGATCATGGAAGAGGGACATCTCTCTGATGCCAAGGGACGCAAGGTTGATTTCCGCAACGCGATTATCGTCATGACCTCCAACATCGGCGCAGATGTGATCAAGAGACAGTCATCACTCGGCTTTGCCCTCAAACGAGATGAAAGCACTGAAGAACGTCTCTCCTATGAAGACATGCGCAAGAAGTTGAGCGAATCACTCAAACGTGCGTTCAGACCCGAGTTCATCAACCGTCTTGATTCCGTGGTCATCTTCCGTTCGCTCAATAGGGAGGATATCCAGAAGATCGTCTCGCTCGAACTGGACAAGGTAGCTGAACGCCTTAAGGAGCACAACCTTGTGTTAACGGCCTCTCCTGAGGCCCTCGCCTCACTTGCAGATCAGGGCTATGATGCAGAGTTTGGTGCACGCCCATTGAAACGTGTTATTCAGCAAAAAGTGGAAAATCCGCTATCGGATCGTGTGTTAAGTGGCGAATTCCAACACGGCGATACCGTACGAGTGGTACTGAATACGGATGGAGAAATAACACTCGAACGCGAACCCGCAGCAGAAGTCGAAAAGGAAGCAGCGCCGGCGGTGTAATAAGATAGTAGAGAGCAGAGAGTAGTCTCTGCTCTCTTTATTTAATTTTAGTCCGGATTTTTAACTGTAATACTTTCTTAATAAGATTTTTCTCCGATAGGTAGTCTAATGGTCAGATCGGAGAAAAGGAGTAATCATATGAACACCAATCTTCAAACCGCAACACTGGCTGGGGGGTGTTTCTGGTGTCTCGAGGCTGTTTTTGATGAGGTTAAGGGCGTTCACGGCGTAGCATCGGGATATGCAGGCGGGCATGTGGATAACCCATCCTACCGTGCAGTCTGCAATGGCGACACGGGACATGCTGAGGTCGTTCAAGTGCACTTTGACCCGAATATCGTTTCCTATCGAGACTTGTTGAACGTATTCTTCGCCATCCATGATCCCACCACGCTGAATCGACAGGGTGCAGATGTGGGCACGCAATACCGCTCCGCAATCTTCTATCATGACGATGAGCAGAAGAGGACTGCCGAGGAACTAATCAAGGATTTGAATGCTCAAAATATCTGGGATCGGCCTATTGTTACGCAGGTAGAGAAGCTGGACAAGTTCTACATGGCTGAAGATTACCATCAGGAATACTTCGCACGAAATCCGTACCAGCCTTATTGTATGGCAGTGGTTGCGCCGAAGGTATCCAAGTTCCGAAAGCACTTCCTTGAGTTATTGAAGAAGCAGCCTGTATAATGCCCAAAAAATCGCAGAGACGACCTCTGCGATTTTTTTTTCAGAGCCATAAACTAAGTATGGCGGCTTTTCGGGTCTGCTCCTCCACAAAAACCTCGCCATCTTTCACCAGAGTAGCGGGCCAGCCTCCTGAATCCTGATCCCAAAGTTTCCCTCGTAAGAAAACGTTCATGCCATACTTTGCTCCGCTGGATCGAATGCGCCCCGCCAGCGCATACTTGTTCCACGCCTGCCCTTCGGTGAGCTTCTGTACATCCTTGAGATCCACATCTATGGGTGCCGGCCAGCCGTCATAACCTAGCCAGGATTGATTCCACGTATGCTCCGAAAAGGCACCAAAAGATGGAACCGCCAGCAGGTCAATACCCTGTTCCTTCAGGGGCACATAGGCCTGTGGGAACCACGAATCCGCACAGACAAGCACCCCCAAACGGCCAGCAGGTGTATCGAAGGAAGGTATATCCTTGACCGGAGCCGAGGCAATAAAAGGTAATTCCTCTGCAGTTGGGAAAACCTTTGAAATCGGAGACGCATAAGGCTTGCCATCGCGTTGGAAGACAACGCTTGTATTATATAAAGGCCCCTCTGTCAGGATCAGCCTTCCGCTGGAGATTTGAAGCGCTGGCAGTACGATGGATCCGGCAACGATTGTGACAGCATACTCCTGTGCAAGTTGCGAGAAAACCTCCTGATAAATCTCCGCCATCTGATTTGATTTCATCCGAAAGAAAGCCGCTTCTGCCCTACCTTCTTCGCTGGAGGCCAGCCAATTAGCGACAAACCGTAACGGATGACCTAAGACCATGGTTCGTTCCGCGGCATTGAACGTGGTGACATGAAATATTTTTTCGCCCTCTCCTGCAAGCACCAGCCAACTGCCAACATATTCAGGGAAAACAACGATTGTTTTTTCATTCAACCATTTCTGGAGTTGCGCGGCCAGCAGGTAACTTTTCAGTTTGTTGAAGAATGACTCTTTGGAAACATAATCCTGTGGGATCATATAAGGCTCGATGCCTACCAGATTTCCCCGCCCGCGGTCACTGCCAAGTTGATGCATGTTGGGAATGGATAAGTTATCTAATTTTGTTTCTTCCATAATTCCATCACTTCAAATATTTTTCAAAGTTTACAAGGTGACTCTAAAGCAATCGCACCAGGTGAAACTGTGTCTTGAAAAGAGACTGCCGCGTTTCGTAATTCCACCACCATTGCATTGACTTCATCAGGCATCAGCGAAACACCCACTTTATGGAATACCCAGTCAATATCTTCCTGATATTCACGGACTTCGCCTATGCTATTCAGGCCGCCCTCAATAAACCACAAATTGAAATTAATAGACATGGGAGCATCCGGGTAATACTCTCCTCCATGCTGGGTCGTTAACTTTCCATCCACAAAATAACGGATAGTTCCATTGGTCACCTGCAAGACCAACACATGCCAGCCTGCCATACTTTCATAAATCGAACCGCTGCTATTATTCGCGTTCCACGGTTCGATCTGAACGGTCTCCCAAGTAGTGAAGTGCATGGTGGTCGCAGCACCGCCCCAACCACCGTTTGGAAGATATTCATAATCCATTTCACTGTAGTCCGGAGCAAGGGGTCGGATGTAAGGAGTGATCGTATAAAACGTTTGAACGATCTGGTCCCCGTCACTGCCTGAGACAGGCTCATCGCTAAAGCGGACTCGCGCGGCATAAGTCCCTTCAAGATATTTACGCTGGTGACAGACCTGTGTTTGATATGTATTTTCGCTTGTGCCGTCAGTAGATGAAGTCATTCGCAAGAGACGATTCCCAGTTTGATCGGGGTAATCAACAAAAGAAACGTTCTGGGATCGAAATGTCGCACCACTCACACCAGGCCAGCCTGAACCACTACGAACGATCCAGCCATTTGCGGTCATTTCATCGATAGTCGAATACGAAAAGTCATCGAACAGAATTTGCGATGTTGTACCGGTCGATTCAGGTAAAGTTGTGACAGGTACGGATGATGTCCCATTAGGAGTACAACTCGCTGCAATAAGTATACACAGGATGCATAAAAGATAATGCCAGGCAAGACGTTTCATGTTTGAAGTTCTTTCACCTTCCAAGCGTCTTTCTGAACAACTCAATCGTCAGATTGACGCCATCCTTGGTAACAGTATGCCCGACACCGGTCATCACCTCATATTGAATATCAAATCCAAACTCACGCAAACCTGTCACAAACGCCTGGCTTGTTCTAACTGCATCAGGGTTATCCCGATCGCCGATGACAACAACCATTGGAATGACTTCCGGGAACAAGTTTGGCCTGAAATAAAACCCTGATGAAAGGATCGAAAGCGCGCTCACATATTGGGGATAATGGTAGGTAAATCCCTGAATAAAAAAAGCGCCTGCTGAAAAACCGGTAAAGAACATCCTCTTTTTGATTCTATACTCTTTCTTTACTTCTCCAACTGCACTCCACACTGTATTTTCTCCTACATCCTGATAAAAGCCCGAGGCATCACCGGGTATGCTGGGGCAAAGCAGGATAAATCCTTCCTTATCTGCATAAGACTGCCATAACTGCCAGCACTCCAAGCCAGAGCCACCAGCGCCGTGGATATGAACGAACAGGGGCCATTCCTGGTCGGCAGAATAACTCTCCGGCACGTATAGGTAATATTCCACAGGTTGTACATGTTTGAATTGTAGAGGGTCTTTTGGCGCAGAGTTCCTAATTGCCACCCAGGCAAAGGTGGCAATTCCTGCCAACAGTATAATGCTTACCCACACAAGCCATCGTGATAAAGGAGTTTGTGTCCGAGCGACCCTGGCAGGAATCATTGTTTCTGGATCTGCTTTCTGCAGTTGAATGAATTTCAAATCCTTTAATGCTTCCTGAGCCAGTTGGCTAGTGGGATTGTAACGAAGACAAACCTCCCACACGCGTACCTTATCACTGGCTTTTGGCCAGGTTGCTGCATACCAATGCCAGGCCTGAATATTATTTCGATCATCTTTCATGATTAGTTCTAATAGTTTACGAGCATCTTCTATCTTCCCCGCTTGCATTAAGCCAATCGCCTGCTCCAAACGATCATCGGACATGCCATCCTCCCAAATTGAGAATCAACACGCGAAGATTATACTTTACGGCGCGCCGCGAAATTAAGAGAGACGACTTTCGCGCACAACATTTTCATTCAGACTTATTTTTAGTTCGTCTGGCTCTACCATGAGTGATATAGAAGAAAACTCCGCCGATGCTGATGATGAACGCTCCGCCGCAGGCTGGAAAATCGAATCCAGTTCGAGGGACCTCACTCTCCGCGCGTAGAAGGATGATGCCGCTCTTAGGGGCCGGTCTCCATGTGAGCGTATTTCCATCCACCTGATCGGCATTATGATCAATCAACGCGCCTGGCATCACAACCGACCATGTGATGTCGGTCAGCGCTGAAAAACTGGAATCCTCTGAAAGAGTATCGATATTCACATCATAATAAAACTTCTCATCGCTGATCTCAAGGCGATTGATTTTGATTCCTTCTCTTTGCTCATATAGACTGCGAAGTTCCTCCAAATTCTTAAACTGAGTGGTTGTAAAGCACCAGGTCTCTTCGCCGCGCCGTTCTTCGGTTACCGTTATATTTGCTGGCGTCTGAGAAGTATTGCAAAAATCGTGCGGATTACTGCTCTGTTTTTCCATATTCGCCCTTTCTTCCGCCGAGAATCCAACACCCATCCGTAGTTCGCCTGAACCATTTGGATCAATATTCGTTGTCGCCTCCAGCTTGTGACATCCAGCCAGTAGGAAAACGCTAAAAATCACTACGAGCATTTTAATTGATCTGTTTTTCATCACTGCCTCCATTCACACATTCTGCAACACCCAGCTAAATGCCAAGATATCCCATAAAACTTTGTTATACTTGGCGTCGCTCTATGACAGAAACTCGTTCTCCTAATTTTCTCGTGCGTGACGTACCCATCTATGGAGATACAATCCTCGCGCCCATGGACGGCTACTCGGACTGGCCCTTCCGGTCCATTTGCCGCGCGCTCGGTTCTGCCATGAGCTACACCGAGTTCGTAAAAGTGGAAAAGATTTTGAGCCGCTCGAAAGAACCGGCAAAACGACTCTATTACGAAGAGGCAGAACGGCCAATCACATTTCAGATCTACGGAGATGACCCGGACCTGATTCTGAAAGCCGCACTGATTGTGGAGAAATGGAAGCCAGACATCATTGACATCAATATGGGTTGCCCTGCAAAAAGCATCGCAGATCGCGGTGCAGGCGTGGGAATGATGCCGATGCCATTGAAGATTGCCCGTACGTTCAAGAAACTGACATCCGCACTCAAAGTTCCAGTCACAGGAAAGATCCGTTTGGGATGGGATAGAGATAAGAACTACAAGTTGATCGCCCGCATCGTGGAAGAAAATGGTGGCTCACTGATTGCCATCCACGGACGGACCAAAGAGCAGCGCTACAGCGGAAGTGCGGATTGGGACGCGATCGCTGAGGTGAAGTCGCGGGTCAAGATACCGGTGACAGGCTCAGGCGATGTCCGGACCGTGGCTGATATCCAAAGAATGAAACAGCACACCAATTGTGATGCCGTCATGATCGGGCGCGGCGCGATCGCGAATCCCTGGATTTTTATGGGGCTTGATCGGGAGCAGGTCTCACCTGAGTTGGTGCAGGAAACTATATACGAACATTTGCAGAAAAGCATCCAATTCTACGGCGAAGAAGATGGGCAACGACTCTTCCGTAAATATGCTGTTCAATATTTACTGCTGAGAACGCTCGACCGTGAATCTCGCAAAGAGATTCTGAAGGAACGACCCTCTGGCGAATTTCTGGACCTCTTGAATCAGATTTATACAATAACAGCACAATAATAGAACATAAATTCTGTTATACTGTAGAGCGACTTATTAAGTCGCTCTACTTTTCTTGTGAGATTTCTATGCCAAAAACACAAACACGATTTGTCTGTCAGGAATGCGGGCGCGTAGCCGTATCGTACATGGGGAAGTGCCCACAGTGTGGATCATTCAACAGTATGGTGGAGGAGATCATCCACGATGAACCGGTTGCGAAAGGTACTGCAGTTCGTGGCTTGACCGGACGATCTTCGCCGCGTTCGATCGGAGATGTCTTATCCGATGCAGAAGATCGCATCAACCTCCCGATCGGGGAGTTTGCACGCGTGCTTGGTGGCGGAATCGTGCCAGGCTCCATCGTTCTTGTTGGAGGTGATCCGGGTATCGGCAAATCAACATTGATGTTGCAGATGGCAATGGAGATGGCAGCACAAAAGCGCGTATTGTATGTATCGGGAGAAGAGTCTGAACGACAGATCAAGATGCGCGCGGTGCGGTTGAATAATAACGTAGGGGTACAGCGGGATGGGCGTTCGTCAAAATCGCCGAATGGTTCTGCTGTGCCCCTACCCTCAAATTTGCTCTTAGTCACCGAGACCAACCTGGAGATCATTTTTAATCACATCAACGAAGTGAAACCGGAGCTATTGATTGTTGATTCCATTCAAACCGTTTATCTCTCAGAAATGGATTCATCGGCTGGCTCAGTCAGTCAGGTCCGTGAATGCTCCTCGCAACTGCGCGAGCTTGCCAAGACAAGCGGCATTTCCGTCTTTGTGATTGGGCATGTGACAAAGGAAGGCAACATCGCGGGTCCACGGGTGTTGGAACATATTGTTGATACCGTTCTCTATCTTGAAGGAGACCGCTTCCAGGCGTATCGTTTATTACGATCAGTCAAAAACAGGTTTGGCGCGACATCGGAAGTAGGCGTATTTGAAATGCGGGAAGGTGGGCTAGCAGAGGTAACGAATCCGTCAGAGGCATTTCTCGCAGAGCGTATGATCAATGCAGCAGGTTCTGCGATCGCAGTAACTATGGAAGGCACGCGGCCTATTCTCGTTGAGATCCAGGGACTCACCTCTCCCACTCAATTTGGCAATGCGCGCAGAACCGCGAACGGTGTGGACTTCAACCGGCTGCTCCTGACTACAGCAGTACTTACTCGAAGAGTCGGACTTAAACTCTCAGAACAGGATATTTTTGTAAACGTGGTCGGTGGCTTGCAGATCGATGAGCCTGCGGCAGATCTGGCAGTTGCTGCGGCAATTGCTTCTTCGTGGAGAGACACGCCTGTAAAAGCAGACGCGGTCTTGATTGCTGAGATTGGTCTTGCCGGGGAACTGCGTATGCCCGGACAAATGCAAGCGCGCTTACGAGAAGCACAAAAGCTTGGGTTCAAGAGCGCTATCGTGCCGAAAGCTTTGAGAAAAGGTGAGCCTTATCCAAAGGGAATTGAAGTTATCGAGGTGCGGTCGCTGGACCAGGCATTGAGCTCCGCATTTGCCAGTACAACGAACGTACCCAAGGCACCTCCTCACATGGCATAACCCAACCACTTGAAATTTCTTCTTTATTACCAGACATTACCCCTAGCCCCTCTCCTCCAAGGAGGGAGCAATTTGTTTTCGCAACCAATCTAAATCTTCTTCGTATAAGGCACAGAAGGAGATATCCCATGAACATAAAAATTATTTCAGCAATTCTTGTGCTTACAGTAGTAAGCATGGCTTGTGGTTTTAGCGTCGACCTACCTTCGAGACTCGAGACAGGACCCGATGTCGAAGAATCCATAGCGGTGACATCCCCAGACTCCGATGAGACGCGGCTCTCACTCAATTTCGGAGCGGGTGAGTTAAAGTTGTCCACCGGCGCGGACGGCCTTGTCGAGGGCACGGTACTTTACAATGTGAAACAGTTGAAGCCTGAGGTGATCGAGAATGGCAGCAATATTGACATCAAACAAGGAAATCTGGAAGGTATCCCGCCATTTAATGGCATGAAAAACAAGTGGGACCTTCGGCTTGGCAAGACGCCGATGGATTTAGAAATCGACGCGGGTGCTTATGACGGAAATATGGAACTCGGTGGGCTGGCACTCAAGAGCCTGACCGTGAAGGATGGCGCGGCACATGTGGATCTTTCATTCTCAGAGCCGAACCTGGTTGAAATGTCCAACCTGGCTTATTCAACTGGCGCTTCAGAGGTGACATTAAGCGTTTTGTCAAACGCAAACTTCAGTACATTCGATTTTGACAGCGGTGCAGGTAGTTATACTTTGGATTTTTCAGGCGAGTTGCAACGCGATGCTTCTGTCAGAGTTGACAGCGGATTAAGTGAGTTGATTATTATCGTTCCTGAGGGTTTTAATGCCACAGTCACGATCGAAGGTGGGTTGGGCGACATTAATACCGGCAGCG
>DAINRK010000019.1:16247-19626 GCA_036741855.1 Anaerolineales bacterium | reverse complement strand
AACTGCATTCGCAACCAGATTGATCAGCACTTGCTTGAGCCGGTCTCGGTCGCCATTCACATATACTTGATCGATTTCATTCAAGTGCACCCGCACTTTGTTGCCTGCGAGAATACTCATCTCCTGAAATACTTCAGTAAGAAGTAGATCCAACTCCACCTTTTTCATAGCGAGCGCCAACTTGCCGGATTCTGCCTGAGCCAGCAAAAGCAGGCCACCGACCAGCCGCGTCAAACGTCCTGCTTCCTGATCAATGCTCGTCAATGATTCCTCATCCAGGCTCTTCATACGTCTCATAAGATCCACATTGCCTTTGATCACCGTGAGAGGTGTACGCAATTCATGACTGACGTCGGCCAGTAGACGCTGTTGTGAGGTGAACAGTGCTTCCAGCCTTTCCAACGTTTGATTGAAGGAACCTACCAGACTGCCAATTTCATCATGATCGGTTCCGTTATAAGGGATACGCCGCGAAAGATCGTCTGCGCGGTTGATCTGTTCGGCTGTTTCAGTGATCGCCTCAAGCGGCTTGAGAGTCTGCCCCAGCGTCAACCAAACCAGCGCGCCTGAGAACAGGACCGCGCCGATCCATATAATGGCAAGGACATCCAGAAAATCTGTACGAGTTTTATCCACGACCTCCAGGCTCGAGCCAATTTGCAAGATCGCAATTACATGGTCGCCTTGCTTTAAGGGAACACTTAAGACGCGGATATGCCAACTATCCCCTCTCAAATCACGATAAATTGGATGAACAATTCTTAGGGAGTTTGGATCGAGGGCTCTGTTCTCGGAATCATCAAACTGTCCGAAACTGGTGTGCAATTTCCCATCTACGCCCCATACCTGAACATAAACATCTGAAGTTAACTCTGCAGCCCCATAATCAATTTCCACTCTACCCATTGGATTGACTGTAACATTTTCAATAATACCTTCCTGTAAAGATTCAAGATTCTCGTCTATGCCATTCAGCAGGAGGATTCTTACAATCATGATGACAGCTCCGCCCATCACGAGAAGAATTGCCCCCATGAGCGTCGCATACAACAAAGTTAGGCGCAAGCGGAGGGACATTCAATTTACAAATTATCCATTTCTGACTATGGATTCTCTCTCATCACATATCCCACTCCGCGCACTGTGTGGATCAAGCGAATTTCCCCTTCCCCTTCCAATTTCTGCCGCAGGTAACGGATATATACTTCAAGCACATTGCTTTCACCGCCAAAATCATATCCCCATACCCGATCAAAAATCACCTCACGCGTCAACACCTGTTTGGGATGCCGGAGGAACAACTCGAGCAATTCATATTCCTTGGCTGTCAACGAAATGGAACGATTTCCGCGTGATGCCTGTCGCGAACCCGTATCAAGTGTGAGATCTGCAAATTTCAAAACGGGTACACGCTCAGGTTGGGTACGCCGCAATAGCGCGCGGACGCGTGCGAGTAACTCATCCAGGTTGAACGGTTTGATCATGTAATCATCCGCGCCAGCGTCCAATCCCTGAATTCGATCCTGAACTGTATCTTTCGCGGTCAACATCAATATGGGAATTGAACCACCTGTACGCAAACGATGACAGACCTCCAGTCCGTCCATGCCTGGCAACATCCAATCCAGGATGACAAGATCTGGTGTGTGATCACGCGCAAGAATCAAACCCATACGCCCATCGGTGGCAGTATCGACCGTGTAGCCTTCATAGGCAAGTCCCCGTTGAAGAAGCTTTAAGATTTGCTGGTCGTCTTCAATGATCAAGATGCGTTCGTTCATGTTTTCGCTCCTTACTAAAATATACCACATTTGGTATAGATGGCATTAGGGGAAATTCCCCACTTAAAAGCAAAAAGCGCCTTGCGGCGCCATTTTATTCACACTTTCAGTTTCAACTTTTCTTTCAGCCATGTCTTGCGAGCAACAGTTGCTTCCGGATTAAGTCCATGGCCCGATTCATACCATTTCATCGCTTTTGGATCCTTCGCAGCATCGAAAAATTCCTGAGCGCGTTCTTTCGGTACGTGTGGATCATCCGTGCCAAACTGAAAGAATACCTCAGCCGGTGAAAGGTATGAGATGTGAGTGATCGGATCAAGCTCGGACATTTGACGGATGAACTTCTCCCTAGCGTCTCCCTCCAGTTTAGGGGAATACAGGTACCAGTCCGGGAAGCGAGGCGTGGCAGCCATAACGACATAATGCGTCGGACGCTGGTCTAAACTTCCAGTCAGTACACCGTACATCCCTCCAAAGTCATGCCCCACATAGGCAAAACGTTTGGAATCTATATTAGACTGAGAAAGAAGCAAATCGATGGCGCGGCGCGTGTTCACTACTTCTTCCACTGAATTCTGAATATCATCATCCTGTGTGCGCTTAAGGAAGAAGTCAGGATCGGACCATAGTGTTTCCACCAAAAGACACACGGCCCCCGCGCGTGTCAATTCCTTCGCTTCTTCCACAAACTGACTCCTATTCGAATCGTGCGACCCTGGCTCATACCAATGCGAATATAGAATCGCGGCGAATGAGCCTTCACGTGTTGGCCAAATCAATTCGGCAATACGCCGATATCCAAAAGGTGTTTGCATGACCAGCAATTGACTTTCAATAGCCTCTTCCGTTCGTTTACGAATGATCCGCAAATCCTTGGGATCAAATTTTTGATGTTCGCGCATTTTCTGCAACATAGTTTCTCCAAAATTTTGAGTTGTTTCAATTATATAGGAATTGCCCTGCTTGACACGCTTCCATGGAAGTGTATAATCACGTTTAACAAAACAGCGTGAAGCTAAGTAGCTGTTCAACCGCTCAGAGAGCCGTCGGTCAGTGCGAGACGGTAGGGCAGACAGCGAAATCCACTTTACCGAGGTTGCTCTTGCAGGGACGCGCGAAGAACAGCGCAGTCGTAAGAGAGACGGGATGCACCCGTTATAGTGTAAGTCTGAGGCCCCCTCCCGGCTCCCCCATTTTCACGAAAATGGGGGAGGTGCTCCGAAGGAGCGGTGGGGGCAAAAGCAGGTGGCACCACGAGACGCCCCCTCGTCCTGCAAATGGACCGGGGCGTATTCTTTTTTCTGGAGCCAGCTCACACTCAGGACAGAGCGAGCCCCAGGTGCACACGGAGGTGCAACCATGTTAGATCTAAATCTTATTCGCGAACATCCTGATCTTCTTCGCACTGCCCTCAAGAACCGCCAGACGGATTCCTCTTCTGTCGACGATATTTTGAGGCTAGACGAAAAGCGCCGCATCCTTCTCACCGAGGTTGAAAAACTAAAGGCTGAACGTAATACTGTCTCGAAAGAGATTGGTAAAATGAAGGATGCTGCGGAGCGCGAGCAGAAAATCGCGGCAATGCGCGAAGTGGGCGA
>DAINRK010000019.1:0-16147 GCA_036741855.1 Anaerolineales bacterium | reverse complement strand
TGAAGGATGCTGCGGAGCGCGAGCAGAAAATCGCGGCAATGCGCGAAGTGGGCGATAGAATCAGCGCGTTCGATAAAGAAGTGGCAGATGTCGAGGCTGCGTTAAATTCCTTAGTTGCGGCGCTTCCCAACATCCCAGATGAACGCACGCCGATAGGCGCATCCGAAGAAGAGAATGTTGTACTTCGCACGGTAGGGCAGCTCCCAGAATTTGACTTCGAGCCAAAGGCGCATTGGGATCTGGGTCCAGCGCTTGGCATCCTTGACTTTGAACGCGGTGCCAAGATCACTGGTTCACGCTTCTATGTGTTAAGCGGTGCGGGTGCACGACTGCAACGTGCGTTGATCGCGTTTATGCTTGACCTGCACATTCGACAAGGCTATACAGAAAAATATCTTCCCTTTGTGGTGAAGTATGATACCGTCTTTGGTGCAGGGCAATTGCCCAAGTTCGCAGATAATCTCTACAAGGATCATGAAGAAGAGTTGTATTTCGTGCCGACTGCCGAAGTACCGCTCACCGGTTTGCACATGGAAGAAATCCTTGAAGAGGTTGCACTGCCATTGTTTTACACCGGATACACTCCCTGTTTCCGGCGCGAGAAAATGAGCGCGGGTCGTGACGTGCGAGGAATCAAGCGCGGGCATCAATTCGATAAGGTCGAGATGTACATGTATGCCAAGCCTGAAGAATCGGATGGCTTACTCGAAAAGATGCGTGAGGATGCAGAGGCAACCTGTGCTGCACTTGGTTTTACCTATCGAGTGAAACAGTTATGCACGGGTGACCTCGGATTCGGTTCAGCCATCACATATGATATCGAAGTATGGGCGCCAGGCTGTAATGAATGGCTCGAAGTTTCATCGGTCTCGAATGTGCGCGACTTTCAGGCACGACGCGCCAATATAAAATACCGCCCCGCCGATGGAGGCAAAGTTCGTTACCTCCACACTTTGAATGGATCGGGACTTGGACTCCCTCGCACGTTGATTGCCGTTCTGGAACAGTATCAACAGGCCGACGGCTCTATCGTGGTACCCGAGGTGCTTCGGCCATGGATGGGCGGAGTGGATATAATCAAATCATAACGACAGTTGAGCGAGATACCCCTCAGAACACATAGAGTGGGTATCTCGTTAAACCAGAGTGAATATCATGCCGCCTGAATATTTGCAATCTGCATGGATCGTAATCGTCGACGCACTAACCCTCCTTGTATTGGTGATTGGCTTGGTTGGCTTGATTATGCCCGTCTTCCCGGGTCTGGTCATTATGTGGCTGGCTACAGTCGTCTACGCGCTTCTTCAAGCCACAGCTGGCAGAATGACAGGCTGGGACTGGTTCCTATTTGCCCTGATCACGATACTGATGATCGTGGGCAGCATTGTGGACAATATCATCATTGCTCGCAAAATGCGCGACCACTTCATCCCATGGAGTTCCATCCTGTTTGCCTTTGGGGCAAGCCTTGTTGCCAGCATCTTCTTCACGCCGCTGATCGGTCTTGCTGCCGCGCCGTTGGGCTTATTCGTTGCAGAACTTAGAAGACTGAAAGATCGCGACGAGGCATTTACATCCGCAAAAGCCTATATGATTGGCTGGGGGTGGGCGTTTGGCGCGAGGGTCTTGGTCGGGCTGGTAATGATAGGATTTTGGATGTTGTGGGCCTGGGTATAACGTCATAAAGATCAATCAGGCTCCGGAAATGGGAGCCTGACATTTTATTTCTTTGCATCCTGTGCTGCCCGGATAACAATCTCTGTAAACTTACTCCCCGTTACATTGTCCTCCAAACCAATAAACGCGCTACTATTTTCTGATATAGCAGTAAATTTTCCGGTCACATTGATTCCTGAATCAGGAATCATTTTTGCGAATTGCGTCTGCGAATAATCTTGAACTACAAGGTCATTTAACTGCGCGGAAAAGACAACAGCCTTCGATTTTGGTCCGCTGGTCGCCCACATAAGCCAACGCGGCGTTATGACTGCACCTATATGCACATTCTCTG
The DNA here is from genome assembly GCA_036741855.1 of Anaerolineales bacterium. Lineage (GTDB taxonomy): Bacteria > Chloroflexota > Anaerolineae > Anaerolineales > Villigracilaceae > Defluviilinea. The sequence goes on along the minus strand of DAINRK010000019.1, from coordinate 14,136 downwards.
CACCACCAAACAGACCCTTCTTTATTTTTTCAGAGTCGGTCTGGATACACATCAACGCATCCGATAATATTGGACCAAGATCATATTGTTCGATATGCTTCCTTATTGCAGCGATCAGCTCGGGCGTCAGGTTTTCAAACGAGACCTCCCGCGTCTTACGTTTCCAATCAGACATTCCCAAGACTCATTACCATCATGGCAATTGTTCAATTATGCTTTCCGCGACGACTTCTGGTTTTTCGCCATTTAGAACGCGAACCAGTGCATCCTGCATCAGAGGTCCTAACACGGATATCACTTCATTTGAGGGAATGAGCTGCGCAGACTCAAGAATGGCAGTCATTGTGGCATTTTCAGAGTCCACGCTAGAAGGACGGGTGGGAAGATACCCTGATTCGCGCGTCCACGCGCGAAGGAAATCATCGGCGACAAGATAATCGGCAAGTTCTTCAGCCAATTGCCTATTTTCCGGATTCGACCCAGCCAAGGCCCATACCCAGCCTGTTCCAAACGAGAACTGCGTTTCATCAAGGCCTGGAAGCGGCAGGGTAAATTGACCCTGCGGTGCACGATAATTCGATGCCCAGAAAATCGCCATATTTGCGCGCTCACCCAGGTATGCTTGCAAGACCTGCTCATCGGTCACCAGGTTGCCTGACGATGGGGAAAAAACGCCAGCAAGGACACCGTCTGAAATCATAGTCAGTACGCGCGTCAAAACATCTTGATTTAACGTAGGTTGTCCCTGCGCGTCCAATAATTCTCCGCCTGCAGAAACATATAAGGCTAAAACAACGAATGCCTTTGGATCACCTGCGGCAAACACAAGCGGGTTTTCACTGGCCAAAATATCATTCCAGGTGTTTATCCGTTCCACTTCGGAACGATACACCAGGACTAAGACATCTCCTGCAAATGGCAACCCGAAGGCAATATTTTGTACATGTCCCAGGTTACGGGCAAAGCCATACCAGTTGCGGTCATCCAGGGTTCCAGAGAGGCCCTCGATCGGATGAAGGATACCTTTCAATGTCGCGGATTCAAGAGCGGGCCGTGAGAGGGCAACCAGATCCGGTAAGACGGAACGCGCAGCCACGCTGGTCACAGATAAGGCATTGACCAAACCCAATTCACCCTCATCAGCCTTAATGCGAATTTCCAACTCAAGCCCAGGGTGAGCCGCTTCAAAGTCGTCCAGTCTGTGCCCCAGAATATTTGCCGCGATCGTTGGAGCATTTGGATCAAATTGTGGCGGCAACCATACTCGCAGTATCCGCGCCTGACTTGTGGGCATGGCTGTTTGGGTGGCATTGGATACCGGGGTTTCTGCAGGCGTGGATGTAACGGAAGCGGGTGTTGGGCTGATCTGCGGCTGAGCAAAGGGTGCACGCTCGGTGAGAAACTGTTCAATGGAGGCACATCCCGTACTTAACAGCAACCCCAGATGGATGATAAATCTTAATATGCGCGACATTATCCCAGATCGATCTTTGTGCTGAGAACAGCCGTCAATAATTTGACCGAGTTCTGTACATCAGAATAATCCACCATCTCTGATGGCGAATGAACATAACGAGTGGGTATCGAGATGCAGCCTGAAGGTATCCCTGCACGCGTAACCTGGATCGCGCGGGCATCTGTGCTGCCAATCAACAATACTTCGCGCTGATACGGGATTCTGTTTTTCTCGGCTGCACGGATCATCCATTGCACAACACGCGGGTCGGATATCATACCAACATCCTGGATTTTGATGGTAGGACCTTTACCAAGCGCCAATTCCATTTTCAAACCATTGGGCGTATCTCCAGTGGGTGCAACATCAATGGCAATTCCCACATCCGGGTCGATTCCATACGCGGACGTGCCTGCACCGCGTACCCCGACCTCCTCCTGAGTAGTGAATACAAAATACACGTCATGCGGCGTGGATCCAAGTGCGCGCAATGCTTCTATGGCAACCAAAACTCCCACACGGTCATCCATTGACTTTGCCACAAGGCGGTTCCCCATCTCAACAAACGGACGGTCAAATGCAGCAATATCACCGACTTTTACCGGACAATCTTTTTTGCCTGTTGCACCGACATCCAGGTAAATCTTTTCGAGAGGTGGCATTTCGTGGATCTTTTCAAAGCGATCATACCCAATTACGCCTTGTGCTCCATTCAAGAAGCGGACGCGGCCTCCCAAAATATACCGGCCAAATACGGTTCCAATAGAAGAAAAGCGAACAAAACCATTCTGATCAACATGGCTGACAATTAGCCCAATTTCGTCCATGTGCGCAGCGACCATGATTTTCTTCGTATCTTTTGTCTGGCTGCGAGGGCGTTTACGGACAATGAGATTGCCGAGTGCATCAACTTTCATTTCGTCCGCCAACGGTTTGACTTCCGCCTGCACAAGTTTCCGCACATTCTCCTCATAGCCTGACGGGCCAAACGTTTCTGTGAGTAGTTTGAGAAGATTTTTCATGAAGATTCCGAGATGGTCAAAAAATTATTCCAATGATAGGGTTTGTCCATTTTCATAACTACGTTGTTCTTTGTTCGTGAACACATGCACTTTGGATTTTCCCATCACTTTCCATTCGCCGCCAAGTTGACCCACAAGTGCAGTGTTCTCGTCCACGCCAATCATCCGCTCACCTCTTTTGAGTTGACCTTTTAGCGCAAACACAAGCGGCTTCCAGATTCCTGGAATGGCATCGAAATGCGGGATTATAAATTTGGCAGGCACAATACCGAATCCTTCCATCGTTCCCGCGAGACGAAAACTTGGAATCCGTTTCGATAGGATCATCGCACCTGCAGAACAGCCCGCGTATACTGCGCCATTACTCCAGGCTTTTTGCATAGCAGTCCAGGCACGCGAGCCATGCAGCGTCTCAAAAAGATATTGGGGGTTCCCACCCGAAAAGTAAATAAGGTCTGCATTCTCGAGCTTCGATTCATATTGTGCATCATTGGCGGATGATTTATCTATGATCCGTAGTGCCTGAACGTTGGCACCAAGCCGCTGGAAATGATCGAGTCCCATACGCGACCAGCGATTGACACTTTCGTCTCCCTCCTGCCCGGCAGCCGTAGGGATGCAAACGACCTGCGGAGTTTTAACGTTCAGGCTTGCCAGCAAAGAACGATCGACATCGTCCATCACTGGCAGATACTCACCAGAACCAACAAGAGCAATCAATCCGTTCATGGGTTACCTATTTAGTAAACAAGAAATAGAAAAAGAAAACACTCAACGCGTTGCTATTAATGCAGGAGAAATTCGTTTCAAGGCAGCGTGCAGTAGATTCAACGTGTTCTTCCAATCGTCCACGCGTGCAATACTGATTGGCGAATGTGTATAACGATGCGGCACGGAAACCGAAACGGTCGGAATACCAGCCAAGGAGCGCTGGATCGCGCCTGAGTCGGTGCCACCACCTCCGGGCTGGCGGAATTGATAGGGTATCTTTTTCGCTTCTGCAGTCTCCTGCAATAAGCGGATAAGCCGCGGGTCGTGCAGGGTTGAACCGTCTGCAATGTAGATCGCTGGACCGAGTCCAAGTTTCGTGTTGTAGGTCATGTTCTCGCCGCCTTCAAAGACAGGCAGGTCATTTGCAGGGGTTGAATCAACCGCAATTGCGAGGTCGGGGTTGAAATATTGTGCGGCTACTTTTGCACCGCGCAGGCCAATCTCCTCCTGGACCGTGAATGCGGCACATAGATCAATGTTGGATGGAGCATGTTTTAGCAATTCAATTACTGTCGCAACACCGATTCGATCGTCAATGGACTTTGACAGAATGGAAGGACCGGCGCGGCGAAACCTGGTCGCGAAGCCAGCACGATCACTGACTTTGGCTTTGCCCGTGAGACCCAGATCAATTCGAAGGCTATCCAATGGAACTTTCCGCGTGCGTTCATTTGTATCCATTAAGTGGATTGGCTTGCCACCAATCACACCTGGTGTTCTTTCTCTGCCAACAAACACTTGCTTTCCAACCAGATGACGGACATCGATTCCGCCGACCATTTCAAAGCGGTAGATTCCATCTCCATCATCGGCAACGATCATAAACCCGACTTCATCCATATGCGCATCCAACATGACCCGCATGCGCTTCCGGCCACGCCCGAACCTGGTTGCCAATACATTGCCCAACGCGTCCACTTTGACCTCGTCCGCGTAGGGCTTTATTTCCTCAAAAACAATCTTGCGAACCTCCCCCTCATCGCCAGAGACGGCAATTATATTGCAAAGCTTTTCCAGCAGTTTGAGTTGTGCGTTTCCAAATGTTGGCATAAGATTGAAAAAGTTTTTCTGGAATCGGACAGCTTACTGTCCGCACTTCAAGGAGCAAGCTCCCTGACTCCAGAGTTATTCCCATACAATAGTTTCAACGAAATCCAACTCAAGCGAAACAATGAATTCCGCAAGCAAACGCCCTGCGCGCTGAATATCTTTCATAGAAACCGATTCTACAGGAGTATGCATGTAGCGGATTGGAAATTCCACCAATGCAGTGGGAATGCCTTCGGCAGTCGTTTGCATGGGATAAGCGTCTGTTCCAGAGTGGGCCGGAGTGACATCCAAAAACCAGGGAATCTCCAGCCTTTCGGCCAGTTCCTTAAGTTTCTTATGCAGGAACGGATGCATGTTGGGTCCTATACATAACCCAACACCCTTCCCAAGTGGAAACGTCTGCCACCCGTTCGCGCCCGGTCCTTTTGCAAATGTTCCGTCTACAGCGATTGCGACCTGCGGACGTAACTCAAATGCTGAACCATACGCGCCGAGGTAACTGACCTCCTCCTGAACGGTCGCCACGGCCCACACGTCCCATAGATGAGGTTTGCTCTGCAGCTCCTCCAGACAAACGGTCAGCGCGGCGATGGAGGCGCGGTTATCAAGTGTATGACCTGAGATCAATTCTCCAGCCAGTTCCATGGGCTCGTTAGCAAACGACACCAAATCCCCCACGCGTACCTTCCTGCTTACTTCACGCGGTGTTAGGCCCGTGTCCACCAAAAGGAAATTAATACCTAGCGCGCCATCTCCTGCCGATTCAGGTAATAACTTGGCGGATGGCATGGCAATAACTGCGGGCAATTCCTCCCCCCTGCCCGCATGGACAGTCACCTGTGCACCCGGTAGAACGCGTACATCAATGCCGCCTACATTTGTAATGTGCAGGAATCCCTCAGTGATTTTGGTCACCATCATGCCGATACCATCCATATGGGCTGCAATCATGACAGATGGACGCGGTTTCTTTTCTGATTTAGTGCCTGGTCTACTCGAAGTACCTTTCTTAAGCCCATGCAGAGAACCGACACGGCTGGTACTGATTTCATCCACAAGTGGTCGCCACCTCTCCTCAATCAGACCTGCCACGGGTGCTTCAAAACCAGAAAGCCCTGAAACAGAGATCAGCGATTTTAGAAAGGGAAGGATATCTGCCATATTACGGTGTTACAGAAGGGAAAGGTGTAATCGATGGCGTGATGGTACTCGAAGGTGTGAGCGTCACTGATGGAGTAAGCGTAGCTGATGCCGTAAATGTTTGCGATGGAGTAAAAGAAGGCGTCAACGATAATGTATTCGTGGGCGTAAAGGAGGGAGTCCAGGTGGCGCTCGTTGTAGGGGTAGGAGTAAGCGTGAAAGTGGAGGTGGAAGTGGGCGTATTGGTAGCAGTACCGGTTAAGATCACCGGAGTCAGGCTGAGAGTCGCAGTTGGAGATATCGTACTAGTTTCGGTAATTGTGGGAGTCAAATCACTTTGAGTTGGTGCGAGCGCAATTGCGATAAATCCCAAACAGTAACATGGAATGGTAGCGAGTGCGATGGCGATCAATGCAAGGCGTCGACGCGCGCGGGCATCAGAGGTTTCCAACATGATGGTTAGATTATAATCTATCATATTCATGAGATACATTGCGTTATCCATAGGATACGCTTCGCTATGATCCCTATTCATCTCCGTATTGCAGGTTTTCTTTCATATCGTGATCCAGTCGACCTTGATTTCAGCTCATTTGATGTTGCATGTATATCAGGTCATAATGGCGCAGGTAAATCATCGCTGCTGGATGCGATTACCTGGTCATTGTTCGGTGAGGCGCGCGGCAAGAGTAACGACGTCATCAATCTGCACCCTGATGTTAAAGCGGCAGAGGTGATTTTTACCTTTAAGCATGAGCAAAATATATATCGTGTGCAGCGCACATTACCACGCAATAAAAGTACAGTGCTTGAATTCCAGGTGCAAAATACGGATTCATGGAAACCGCTCACAGAAAAAACCACCCGAGAGACGCAGACCCGTATTGAACAAATCCTGCGACTCGATTATGAGACTTTCGTAAATGCCTCCTTCTTTTTACAGGGCAAGGCAGATCAATTTACCCAGCAAAACGCAAGCAAACGGAAGGACGTGTTGGGGAATATCCTTGGGCTTGAAATATGGGAGGATTATAAGAACCGTACTGCCGAACGACGAAAAGTCATTGAACGTGATGTGGATGAAATTGATGGGCGTATCAGGGAGATCAACGCGGAACTCAGCGAGGAAGTGATACGGAAGACCAGGCTGGCCGAATTGGAGTCTGCTCTCAGGCAACTTACCTCCGCCCGCGCCGCGCAGGAAACGGTATTGGAAAATATTCGGAAGAACGCGGCGTTGCTGGATGAACAGCGGAAGTTGATCGCAGCATTATCCGCCGGACTCGAACGCGCTCAAACGGCTCTTTCGACGCTTCAATCGCGCCTCACGAGCAAAGAATCGGAACGCGACTCTTATGCTCGTCTTGTAGACCACGCGAATGAGATCGAGGCAACGTACAAAGCCTGGCAAAAGTCACGCAAGGAGTTGGAGGAGTGGGATAAGACCGCGTTGAAATTTCATGAACACGAAAAGGAACGTGGACCGCTCCTCGAACAAATTGCAGTCGAGAAGGCAAGATTGGAAGAGGAAAAGCGCTCATTGCTGATCGAAGAGGCAACCGTCCTGGATCAGCACTCGGCCCTTGGAGACCTAAAGGCGGAAATTGAAAAAGCAGAAATTCTGATACAAGAGACAGAAACAAAAATTGCCGAACGTGGAGATTTGGAAAAGCAGAAAAATACGGGCCGTGAAAGGCAAGCCGCGCTGAAAGTAGAAAACGACGCGCTCATGGTTGAGATGAACCAACTCAAAGAAAGGATCGACACGCTCAAGTCTGCCAAGGGCGCAACCTGTCCTCTGTGCGGACAGGAGTTAAGCTACCAACATCGTAAAACCACATTGAAACAATTGGAAGATGAAGGCAAGGAAAAAGGCGACCGTTTTCGCGCGAATCATAAAGACAGGAACGATCTTGCTGGACAAATATCAGCTCTCGAATCGCAAATTTCAAGTCTACTTTCTGCGGAGAACGAACGTATCCGTCACACCAGCGAGATCTCTCAACGTAGAGAGCGCTTGGGAACCCTTCAATCTCTTGCAAAGGAATGGGAGTCCGTGGGTAAAAAACGATTGAAGGAAGTGGAAAAACTTTTGGAGAATGGCAAATATTCTGTGGATGAACAGAAGCAACTTGCCAGGCTCGATAAAGAACTCGCGAAGCTTGGCTACGATGCCTCTGCCCATGATAAGGCACGTGAAACAGAAAGTGAACTGAGAGTAGTGGAAGAAGAGTACAGTAATTTGAAGGCCGCCAATGAAGTCATTAAACAAATTCAGAGCGAGATCTCCAATCTGCGCTCTGAAATCGCGAATCGTAAGTCTGAAATTATTAATTTAGATGCTGACCAACAAACTGCAAAGAAGAATCTTGAATCTGCTGAAGCAGAAGCCCCCAATCTCGATTCAGCCGAACGTGAACTCTACCGCCTGCGCGAAGAGGAAAACAAGAAGCGTAGTGAACTTGGCGGTGCGCAGCAACGCGTGGACGTATTATCCACACAGCGCACACGAAAAGTACAATTTGAAACAGAGCGCGAAGACCTACTAAAGCAAGTCGCGCAGCACAAGACACTCGAACGAGCCTTTGGCAAGGATGGCGTCCCCGCCTTGTTAATCGAGCAGGCCCTGCCACAGATCGAGGCGAAATCAAATGACCTGCTCGACCGCCTAACTGACGGGCAAATGTCGATACGATTTGTCACCCAGGCAGAATACAAAGACAAGAAACGGGATGACCTGAAGGAAACGCTCGATATCCAGATCAGCGATTCTGCCGGCGTGCGCGCCTATGAGATGTATTCAGGAGGCGAGGCCTTCCGTGTCAACTTTGCTGTTCGCCTGGCACTCTCTGAGATTCTCGCACAACGAAAAGGTGCGCGCTTGCAAACACTTGTGATCGATGAGGGCTTTGGATCGCAGGATACCAGAGGGCGTCAACGCCTTCTCGAGGCGATCAATCTCGTGAAGAATGATTTCGCGAAAATACTCGTCATTACACATCTCGATGAACTTAAGGACTCTTTCCCCAGCCGCATAGAGGTGGAAAAGACAGACCGCGGGTCGACGGTGCGCGTCACTTAACCCCAGCGTGTAAATTCATGATCTATTTCTTTCTCTCCACCGCATTTTTCATTGTCGGCATAAAAATCATTTATTGGCTGCACAACCAATATCATCTTGATATTGTTGTTGAACAAACCCCGCCTCCAATACAAGGGCCGCTCATTTCAGTCTGCATTCCAGCGCGTAATGAAGAGAGAAACATCCGGGCATGCGTTGAAGCAATGCTCGCCCAGAATTATCCAAATCTTGAAGTCATTGTTTTGGATGACCGCTCGAGCGACTCGACTCCGTCAATTCTGGCAGAGATCGCGTCCCGCGACTTGCGACTGCACCCGATCGGTGGCTCGGACCTACCGAAAGGTTGGGCAGGGAAACCTCATGCCTTGTTCCAAGCTTCAGCCCATGCGCGCGGCGAATGGCTCTGTTTTGTGGATGCCGATACCTTTGCTGCGCCTGAAACTCTGTCATCGTGTTACGCAAAAGCCATCCAAACCAATGCAGATATGTTCACCATCATGACCTTTCAAGTCCTGGGCTCATTTTGGGAAAAAGTCGTGATGCCTCTTGTTATGACCGCGCTATCTGTTGGTTTCTCACCGCGCAAAGTCAATGACCCAAACCGTAAAGATGCAATTGCAAACGGACAATTTATTTTGATAAAGCGTTCAATCTACGACGCGATTGGCGGATATGAAAGCGTAAAAGACCAAATTGTTGAGGACAAAGCCATCGCAGAAAAAGTTAAATGGAATGGTTATCGTCTGATCGTGGCAGATGGGATGGGAATTACAAGAACACGCATGTACACATCCCTGCCAGAGATGTGGGAAGGTTGGACAAAAAATATTTACCTGGGATTGCACGACCAGCCTTCCATGCTGATGCTTGGTGTGTTTGGTGGATTCATCTTGCTCATCGCCGCGTTTTTCATCCCTATTTGGCCCCTGGCAGGAATTTTCTGGTACTTACAAGATGGCAGCTGGATGGCAGGCTGGGTAATCATCCAGTCAATGTTGCTGTGGGTACTGTTGATTCATGAACGGGTGAAGGTTGCCAGAAAACTGGAGATTTCTCCCTGGTATGCATTTACCACTCCGCTGGGCGCAGCGATTTTCGCTGCCATGATGCTAGCATCCACTTGGAAAGTGGTTTCGGGCAGAGGCGTCACATGGAAAGGAAGAGTGTACTCGCAGTGAAACGAATGTTGTCAGTCATTTTCATATGGGCGCTGACGCTGAGCGCTTGCACAACAGAAGAAGGCATTACAGTCCATAACGCGTGGATGCGCCCAACAGCGCAAGGCGAAAATGGTGCAATCTATTTTATTCTTAGCAATCATTCGGCCGAGGCTGATGAACTGGTTGGAGCATCGTCAGACGCTTCGGAATCGGTCGAAATCCACGAAAGCTCGATGGCTGAGGGCACAGATGTGATGCAGATGAATCAGGTCTTTTCTGTTCCTCTGGAGCGGGGTGCGGAAGTGACTTTCGCGCCCGGCGGACTGCATATTATGCTTGTCAATCTCAGCAGGGAATTAACAGTCGGTGAGAACGTTGAGTTGACCCTGCATTTTAAGAATCACGAAGATATTCCTGTGAATGTTGCTGTGGCAGAATTTGCGCCGACGGGAGATGAACATTCTCATTAATCCTTTGTTTATTGGGGAACTTTTGGTCAGATTACGTCGTCCGTTGGGGAAGGAGATCAAAATGAAGAAACTTACATTACTCATTGCTGTACTCGCACTGGCACTGTCTGCCTGTGCAAGCGCAACTGCAAGCGCAAATCAGAATCAGAGCGAATTAGACCAGAACTGGGAAAAATGGCGGGACGCGAATATTTCGCACTATCGCTACAATGTGGCCATATCATGCTTCTGCATATTCAGCCAGGATATGCCGTTGATCATCGAAGTTCAGGATGGTCAAGTCGTCTCGATGGAATATACAAGTGGAAATGAAATCGACGCCGCTAATCGCGAATACTTCGCAAGATTTGAGACCATTGACCGCATTTTCGAACAGCTTCAAAAGGATATCGGTGGAGAAGCAGATGAAGTCGTTGTGTCCTACAACGCGACCTATGGCTTCCCCGAAGAGGTCAAAATTGACTACGTCCTGGAAGCTACAGATGACGAGATCTGGCTCACAGTTTCAGACTTCGAACTGCTTCAGTAAATCGAACCAGGTTCCAGCTTTGAAAATGTAAAAACAGGCGACCCTTTGTGATCGCCTGTTTTCTTATCAAGTGATTTCATCTAACCCAACAAAACCTGATCAGTACCTCGATCCACTTCCCACGGGTAGATAATGAATGCGTCGGTAACTGCAGCATAGTAATCCGGGCGGACGCTACCAAACAAATTACGATAGGGGTTGAAATGCAAGACACAAGTTTCAGGGAAACCACCCGCCGCTGAAACGCGGTTCTTTACAGCCGTGATCGTGCGTCCACCACCCCATACATCATCTACAATGAGGGTTGGACGGCCGCGCAGTTTATCCTCGGCAGGGAACTGGATGAATTCGGGCCACGCCATCAGGGTGGATTTGCGACTTTCAAATTGAGCAGGGAAATCCACAGCAGCGGTGAGGACGTGCGTAATGTCCATCGCATCTGCCAGCAATCCGCCGGGAATGATACCGCCGCGCGTGATAATGACCATTGCGGTAAATTCGCGTTTGAATTGTGGAACGAGGTGATCAATAAGACGAGCCACCTCTTCCCATGTGATCATTTCACGGCGTCGTTGTGGTTTCGGTTGCATAGATATCCGAACAAATTATCTTTCTAGTTCCTCTTCGTTAAGAAAAAGAATGCAATTTATTACGCCAGCACGGCCGCAAGTGGAGCAGGAGCCGCCACACGGATTGGCTGGTTGGCAGTCTGTGCCTTCTCTACGTCACGAGCCCAAATGTATAAACACGTATGATAAGCAGTGGATGTGTAAGAGCTAATAATACTGGCAAGCAGGATAAATGTGAAGAAGATTAGCGCACCAATAGCAACGCCTATGATGGAAATCGCATTCACCCCACCGGTAAGATAAGCTGCCCCGCCGCCAATCGCAAAGGCAATTGCAAAGCCGCCGAAGCCAAGCGCTGCACTCATCAGGCCAGTCACCCAGCGAACGCCAACGGTGCTAATACCGATCAGAAGAAGATTCTCTTTTGTGATCTTCAAAATGCGCTGCATCCCATCTCTGAGATTTAGATCGTCGATCACCATTGCCGGCAGGATGAGATAAGATGCCTCTGTCCACAACACCTGAAGTAAATTGGTCGCGCCGCGCGCAAGGCTGGCACCGATTCCCCCGCGGTTCCGGTTAGCAGCGTTGCGAACTAAATTAACTGCGGTGGAGACCGCGGCAAGTGTGAGAATATCGAAGAAATCCCGTTGAACGATTTCCCAGGCTTTATCCATGCGTCCATCACCTTCGGACAAGTAACCGTAAATTAAATAAACAGTCATTCCTGAAAAAATATAACTGACCACGAATTGCACGAAGATCATGATCGCGCCTAGAATGAATAGAATAATATTTCCGAACTGGGAATTGCCAAACAGGAAAAATGCTCCAATAATTGGAATGACACCGATGACAGAAACAATCGTTCCAGCGATCAGGGCATAAATGGATGGTTTAAGTAGATCCTTATCTTTAAAGGCCATGCTCCATGCCTGTTTGAGAAAATTCCAACCGCGCGAAAAAGATTCCATATTGCATTCTCCGAGAGTAAAAGAATCCGTTGGTCGAGTAGACGGCGTTCGTCCGTCATATCGAGACCAACAGTAACAAACATAAATTTGCCAACCTGGTGGTCTCGATACGTCCTGCAAAATGCACGCGGGACTACTCGACCACCGAAATTTAGATTTGATTATAGCAAACTTACGGGGTCTACCTCAACCCGCCAGCCATCCAACTTTTTGTCGTGCAACAACTCCTTTGGATTCGCTCCTCGCAAAATGATCTGCCAGCGATAGTATCCACCAACCTTCGCAAAGAAACAAGGCACAGGTCCAATCATTGTTGACCGTGAAAGATTCGAAGCCGATAGTTTGACTGCCAGCTTCTGCGCCTCTTCTTCAGTTTTCGCGGCGTCGTGGTGACGATACTCCAGACGCACCAATCGTGAGAAGGGCGGATAACCCAATCGTTTGCGTTGTCCCAACTCATATTGATAAAAGTCACTGACGTCATGCCGCGCGGCAGATTGAATAACTTGATTTGTCGGATCAAATGTCTGCAAAACAACCTTCCCGCTGCGTTCACTTCGACCCGCGCGGCCCGCGACTTGAGTCAATACCTGAAAGACTCGTTCACCCGCAAATGGATCAGGTAAATGCAAGCCAACGTCTGCAAATACAATGCCCACCAAAGTGACAAGCGGAAGATCCAATCCCTTTGCAAGCATCTGCGTACCAACCAGTACATCCGCGCGATGCGCCGCAAAGTGCGTCAGGATCATTTCGTGGGCATCTTTCTGACGTGTCGTGTCCCAATCCCAACGCAGTGTGCGTGCTTTTGGGAATAATGCGTTCACTTCAGTTTCCACTTTTTCGCTGCCCAATCCATATTCACGGATTTGTTTCCCGCCACACTCCGGACAAGTCTTTGGCTTGCCGCGTTCGTAACCGCATTGATGGCATAGCAATCGCTCTTTATCTTCGATATGAAAAGTGAGAGGCGTTTCGCAGTTTGGACATCGCAAAACGTATCCGCAATCGCGGCAAAAAATATACGTCGCCGTGCCGCGTCGATTGAGGAATAGGATCGCCTGTTCACCCCGTTGGAGCGTGGACTCAAGCTCGGCTAGCAAATATCGGCTGAAGATCCCGCGGTGACTCGATTTCAATTCATCACGCATATCCACAATGTGAACGGGAGGCAATCCCGCCTGGACAATCCGACGCGGCAATTCCAATCGCTGCACCTTCTGGACTTCAGCCTGGTGCCGTTGCGAGATAGAGGGAGTCGCGCTTCCAAGGATGCACACCGCACCAGCCAGCCGCGCGTAGGTTTGGGCCGCGGTTACTGCATTATAGAACGGGGGTTCGGATTGAAAATAAGACGAGTCGTGACATTCATCCGCGACGATCAAACCAACATTCGGCAGCGGCGCGAACAATGCACTGCGCGCGCCAATAATGACTTTTAGCAAACCCGCGCGTGCGCGGCGCCACGTATCGTATCGTTCCCCTTCTGATAACTTCGAATGGACCAACCCAACCTCACCAGGGAAATGACTCAAAAAGCGACGGACCGTTTGTGGCGTGAGCGCGATCTCAGGGACAAGGACGATCGCCTGCCTGCCGCGTCGAATCGCTTCCTGCGCGGCGCGGATGTAAAGCTCGGTCTTGCCTGAACCCGTTACACCATCAAGCAAGAATGGCTTGATAGGTTTTCCTTCCGTAAGCACTCGAAATCCTTTTTCAATTTCCTGCCATGCATTTTGCTGTTCAGCAGTCAACTCGCCTACTCGACTAATCTCTAATTCTCTAGTCTCTATTTTCCCCAATGGATCTCGCCATATTTCAGTCTCGCGTAAGACGATCAGTTCGCGTTCTTCCAACTCCTGTAAGTCGGCGAGATTGCATCCGCTTTCAGCATAGACCCACGAGACATTGAC
>DAINRK010000018.1:18019-19725 GCA_036741855.1 Anaerolineales bacterium | reverse complement strand
GAATGTGGCTACAACTACGCCCAACAATTCCTGTCGATTCGAAGCAAGAACTGGTGCCACGCCGATGATCTGTGAACTTTGTGGTGCAATGGCAACACTGCTTGCCAAGGCCTTATTCTCCAACGCGCTCAAAATCAGGCCATCGCGAATTCTGTTTGTATCTTCGCTTGCCTGGAGCCTGCGCGCAACAGTAGGTCCTCCATAGAAATAGGCTTGATCTCCTGGTTTGAAGTCCGCACGGTACAAGATCAATTCCTGTAAATCTAATGACACTCTGCTTTCATTGAGAGTTTGTGTAGAGGAGTTCAAATCGGAGAAGGCGTTCATCACATCTGGCTGTTTTGCGAGCAACGCTGCATTATTACGAGCCAACGCCTCGGAGTTTTCGATGAGCGCGCCAACTGACCCTGCAATCTCACTGAGCCTGCGGTCAGCTTCTTCCTCGATCCGGCTGTTGATAATACGATTCGTAAGTGGAGATAGGACCAGCACCAATAGCAATATGGTCACTGCAAGCGGAAAGATCAGCTTGGCCTGAATATTGAGATATTTCTCTTTGAACAGCCTGCGAATGGCTTGTATCATAATCTAGGTTGATTTACGTCTGGAATAATATGCAATCGATGATACAGTCATGATGATCACAATGCTAGCAATCACCAAAATCATCGGGGAGGTCATCAAATCTGCAGCAGACGTTTGATTCTTTGCCTCGGGTGCCATCTCTTCGAATCCTTCGTTCAATGAAGGTGCCGGGATTTCATTATCAACGGCCGGCAACGCATTCTTGAGATAATATGCAATGGCCTCGGCATCCTCAGGTTTAAGCGTGACATAATTAAACCAGGGCATGAAAATTAGACGGCGACCATCCTTATCCACCCCAATTGTGATCGCGCGTATGATTTCTTGTTCGGTCCAGGTGCCGATGCCAGTCTCATTGTCCGGTGTGATATTTCCGCCGTATACAATGCCCCATGGACCTTCGTACGGCTGACGGCCTGCCAGATATTTATCCAGTTGAGGGGCTCCTGTTGTCGGATCAACTGGTGTATGACAATCCGTACATGCCATTACACTATTGACGAGATAAGCACCACGCGCGGCTTTATCTGATGGATCTGGTGCAATAATGCCTGTTTCGTAGGATGGTACAGGGAAGCCTTCGGTTGAAATTCCACTTTTCGGAATCATGTTCCGTACTGCCTTGATCGACCGTAGGTAGGCAACCAATGCATCCAGGTCTGCATCTGCCATGGTGTTGTAAACGTGATAAGGCATCACAGGAAAAAGTAACTTGCCTTCGTTATTAATACCGGTTTTTATAGCAAGTTTGACTTGTTCATCACTCCATGATCCAATCCCACTTTCCTGATCAGGTGTTAGATTTCGAGTGAGGAGAATACCAGCTGGCCCCAAATCAAAGGATCTACCTCCCGCGAGAAACTTGTTTTCTAGGTCTTGCGTGGCGCCTAGATTGAACGAGAATAGTTTGAGCTGGTCTAATGTCATCTTGGCAGGGTCTTGAAACTCTTCCTGGAACGGTGTATGGCAGTCAACACATCCCGCGATGGCGGCAATATATTTGCCGTGTTCAAGTACATCTTCTTGATAAATGTTACTTGCTGCTGCTGAGTTCGCAACTAACAAAATGAAGAAAAATGAAGTTATGAATGCCAGCAAAACAATGGTGTATCTCTTCATAG
>DAINRK010000018.1:0-18009 GCA_036741855.1 Anaerolineales bacterium | reverse complement strand
TCAGATTAAGCTGGATTGGACCTTGAGTGTACAAATTATACATCTATAGAATTCCCCACAAACGTTCAAATTTGATAACAAAACATTCCATTGGTAGGATTGTGTTGCTATTGGAATTGAGCAACAGGCCAGTTAAATTAGGAAACCAGCCTGTTCAATTGAGCAAACTGGTTTAAGATAATCAAATCGCGGTTGGGTCTAAGAACGAGGTCTAATTCACAACTTGCAGGACGATCTTGCCCCTGGTGTGCCTGCCCTCAATCATTTCGTGCGCTTTTTGGATTTCTTGAAGGGGGAGAACCGCAGAAACGAATGGCTTGAGATGCCCATCATCTACCATTTTTGCTGCTTCGGTCAACACCTTTCGAATCGGTGGGGAAGTACCAATCATCCGCTGGCGAACACCATGAGCCATTGCTATTTCCTGAGAAGGTGGCTGAACGGTCGAGAGCAATATGCCGCCTGGCTTCAACACTTTCCAGGAGCGTTGTTGTGTTTCGCCGCCCAACAAATCGAGCACAACATCCACATCCTGGACAACATCTTCAAAAGCAGTTGCGGAGTAATCAATCGCCTGATCCACACCCAATTCATCCAAAAAGGGAAGATTAACAGAGGCAGTGCCTATCACTTTTGCCCCGCGCCACTTGGCGAGTTGCACAGCAATATGACCGACCCCGCCTGCTGCAGCATGAATTAGCACGGTTTGTCCTGCTGAAAGATCGGCGAACTCAATGAGTCCTTGCCACGCTGTCAGGGTGACATGCGGCAGCGCGGCTGCGTGAATATGATCAAGAGACTGGGGTTTGGCTACGACATCGGCAGCGAACGCCAGGACATATTCGGCGTGCGCGCCATCCTTATACACGCCAGCCCGGGTGTAAACAATTTCACCTGGTGAAACATTTGTTACGCCCTCTCCCACCTCCTCGACGACACCCGATACGTCAGTTCCCAGAATTAAAGGGAAAGTATAATTAAAATATTGCCCCATGTAACCCGCGCGAACTGCACAATCAAAGGGATTGATCGTGGTTGCATGAACACGGATAAGGACCTCGCCTGCACCAGGCGTAGGGCGGGATGCATCTTCATAATGAAGGACATCCAGTCCTCCGTAATCATGAATATGAACTGCTTTCATATTGCAAATTCTCCTCTCCAAGATGATTCGTTGACACCAATTAATTTAGAAGTCAATCTAGTAAATGAGATGTGGCTCTCCCGAATGACATATCAAATTCTGTAATTGTGCCTCCTGCATGAATTCGGATTCTATAACCCTGGATTGAAAACAAGGATGCGATGAGAATTTCATAAAAAAATCAGGGTACAGCAAATCAATGTGCCCTGATATGAATGTTTGTATCAAGCTTTAGTTTCGTCGGTTACGATCGCGGTCACCACCAGAACGATTACCACCACGATCACCGCCACGCGAGCCGCCGCGATCGCCACCACGATTTCCTCCACCGCTCCTGCGTGGTCCATCCTTCTCGCGTGCTTCTTGGGCTGTCCAGCCTTCAAGCACGGCTTGTCGTGAGAGTCGAATCTTTCCCTGCGGATCGATATCAGTCACCATGACGGTGATCTCGTCACCCATACCTACGATGTCTTCGACCTTGTTCACGCGCGCACTATCCAACTGTGAAATGTGAACGAGTCCATCCACTCCGGGCAGGATTTCAACAAACGCACCAAAGTCCGCAATGCGTACGACCTTCCCAGTATAAATATTACCAATGACCGCGTTCTCACCAAGACCTGCAACCCGTTCCTGTGCGATCTTAGCGCCAACGCCGTCGGTTGATGCAATATAAACTGTGCCGTCTTCTTCGATATCGATTTTTGTACCAGTCTCTTCCTGCAAGCTGCGGATGTTCTTGCCGCCAGGACCGATCAATGCGCCGATCTTATCCACAGGAATTTTCACGGTAATGATTCGCGGAGCGTGATCTTTCAACTCAGCGCGAGGTTCAGGTAATACGGCCAGCATTTTTTCCATGATGGACATACGAGCAACATTTGCCTGTTCGAGTGCTTCCTTCATCATTTGCGTGCTCAAGCCGCTTATCTTGATATCCATTTGCAAAGCTGTGATTCCCGCAGCAGTACCTGCAACTTTGAAATCCATGTCTCCAAGATGATCTTCTGTGCCTTGAATATCGGTCAGGATTTTATAGCGGTCTGAATCATCCGTGACGAGTCCCATTGCAACACCAGAGACTGGAGCTTTAATTGGTACGCCCGCGTCCATCAATGCGAGTGTGGAACCGCAAACCGATCCCATGGAGGTGGAACCATTGGATGCCAATGCTTCAGAAACTACGCGGATTGCATACGGGAATGATTCTTCCGCAGGGATGACCGGCTCCAATGCGCGTTCTGCCAGTGCTCCATGCCCGACCTCGCGCCTGCTTTGGCCACGAATATTTTTTACCTCACCCGTAGAAAACGGCGGAAAGTTATAGTGATGCATATAGCGCTTGTCTTTTACCGGGCTGAGGTTATCAAGTTCCTGTGCTTCGCCCAATGTGGCAAGAGTTGCAACAGACAGGATTTGTGTCTCACCGCGCGTGAACAGGCCAGAGCCATGCGCGCGTGGGGACAAACCAACCTCACACCAAATTGGGCGGATGTCGGTCGGGGTGCGCCCATCGGGACGTTTGCCAAGGCTTAAGATTCTTTCGCGCACGATCGATTGTTCAGCCTGGTCAAATGCTTCTCGGACAGAGGCAGGTGAAGGGTAGTCTGACGCGGATGCTCCGTCAGGGACAAAACACATTTCGGCCACAACCAGTTCTTTAAGTTCTGTCATCCCACTATAGAATTCGTTTTTTGTCAGGGGCTTCTCGAGCAATTCAGTCATTGGTCCGCTGACACGATCGAATACTTTCTTTTGCAGTTCAGCATCTGGAAGGGCGAGAGTGACTTCGCGTTTGGGTTTTCCTACTTCGGCTTGCATTTGAAATTGCAGGTCAATCAGTGGCTGGATGGATTTATGTCCCAGTTCCAGCGCCTGCACCATGACATCTTCGGGGATTTCGTTCGCTCCACATTCGACCATAAGGATCGCATCGCGCGTGCCTGCAATTCTCAAGTCAAGGTCAGAGGTTTCGATCTCAGCAAATGTCGGGTTGATGACAAACTCATCGTTCACGCGTCCCACACGGACAGCACCAACCGGTCCAGCCCAGGGGATATCTGAGATCATAATCGCTGCGGATGCGGCGTTAATGGCGAGAATATCAAGAGGGTTCATGCCATCTGAGGAAAGCGAGAACATGATCACTTGCACTTCGTTTCGCATACCGTCTTGAAAAAGCGGACGAAGTGGTCGGTCAGTAAGGCGTGCCACGAGAATGGCTTCTGTACCTGGTCGTCCTTCGCGTCTGAAAAATGAGCCTGGGATTCTTCCACCAGCATACAGCCGCTCTTCATATTCCACTGAAAGCGGGAAGAAGTCTATACCCTCGCGCAAACCGCCCATTGTGGCAGCTGCGAAAACAATTGATTCAGGTGTGCCGAAGGTCACTGCTCCACCTGCCTGGCCAGCTAACTTACCGGTTTCAAACGTGAGAGTATGCTTTCCAACCATGGTTGTATATTTCTTTGATTCGGGTTTCATTTTGTCTCCTATATGCTTACGTTGACTCTTTTTACCTCATCGAATGCAAAGTACGCGAAGATTCAAAAGAATCTTTGCGTTCTTAACGTGCTTCGCATTTCAATTTGCTTTAATCAAAGTAAGCATTAAACTTTGTTTTCCGCCTGAGGTCAGGGACTGAAAAGTGTGAACAACGTGTAGTAACGACTTCAGTCGTTCTGACGGTTGAAACCGTCACTACGGTTATTCGCGCTGTTCAATTCCTGACGGCGGATTTTAATAAGACCCTAATGGTTCCAAGACCATTAGGGTCAACTCACTATTTGTGGCGCAGGTTCAAACTTTCAGTGACTCCCAGATAACGCTGGTAATCCACCTTGCGCAAATAGGTTAGGGTTCTGCGGCGTTGCCCAACGAGTTTGAGCAATCCACGCCGACAGGACTGATCTTTTTTGTTGATCCGAAGATGGTCGGTCAACTGCTGGATGCGGCCCGTCAGAATTGCGATTTGCACTTCCGGTGAGCCAGTATCTGTGTCGTGACGATGATAGTCGGTGATCAGTTTGGTCTTGATTTCCTTTTGTAAAGGCATGACGTATGCTTCCTTTCTATATATTATGGCGGCAAAAAGCACCGCACTTCGCAAGTCTCCATGCCAACAGCCTGGACCGTATGGCAGGACCAGTCACGAGCGAAGATTATACCAGAATTTCTGCTTGCATCTCGCGAGGCGCTGTGATACACTCTGCAAAACTCACTCGAAAGGAGGTTCGCCCACATGAAAAAATTATTCAATTCCATATTGATATCCAGCGCGCCTCCCTGCAAGTGCATCGGTTGATCTTTTTTGGTTGAATAACTGTATTGCAGATAGCCGCAGGCGCGCATCCGCCCTGCGGTTTCATATTATAAATGGGCGGCGAATAAAATGATTTCACTATCGACAATTGAGGAGAATAATGTGTCTTCCGTAATAACAATTTCGCAGCTGGCCAAACATTATCAGGTTCCCGAACGTGAAGGTGGGCTCAAAGCTGCAATGGCTAGTTTATTCAATCGCAAGTTCCGCACGGTCAAAGCAGTAAATAATATCTCGTTCAAGATCGAACCCGGAGAGGTTGTTGGCTTTTTAGGGCCGAACGGCGCGGGCAAGACAACGACGCTCAAAATGCTAAGTGGACTACTTCACCCCACATCTGGAGAGGTTCACGTGCTGGGATATGAGCCTTTCCGCCGCTCGTATGATTACCTCAGACAGATCACACTGGTGATGGGCAACCGCAACCAACTGACTTGGGACCTGCCAGCCCTCGATTCGTTTGATCTGCAACGAGCCGTATATGGAATCCCCGTGGATGAATTCAAGCGCACCCGTGACGATTTTATCGACTTGCTTGATTTGAAAGACTTGGTGAATAAACCTGTCCGTAATCTTTCACTTGGCGAACGGATGAAGATGGAGATCGTTGCAGCGCTGTTGCACAAACCAAAAGTCCTGTTTTTGGATGAACCAACATTGGGACTGGATGTGACGATGCAAAGGCGAATTCGCGCTTTTATTGCAGAATATAACCGCCGCCATAATGCGACAGTTCTGCTCACCAGTCATTACATGGCGGACGTTGAAGCCCTATGTAAGCGCGTAATAGTTATTCATCATGGTCGCATCTTGTTCGATGGCGACCTGAGTAACCTTGTGAATCAATTCTCGGCATATAAAACTTTAAGTGTGACACTTCAAAATCCAGATGCTGAGTTATCTCAATATGGGGAAGTGATCAGTAAAGACGACGGACGCGTCACCTTGCGCGTGCCGAAAGCGAAAACATCACAGGTCACTGCCAAATTGCTTTCAGATTTACAAGTGGATGATCTCACTGTGGAAGATGCACCTGTCGATGACATCATTGATCAGGTCTTTTCTCAAAAGGAGGAGGCGTGAAGCGTTACATCGATTTTTACCTGTCCTCCATGAAAATATCTATTCTTCAGCAGTTCCAATATCGCGTTGCGAACTACTTTTATATGATTGGCATGATCGCAGAGCCGGTCATCTATCTTGTGGTCTGGTCTACAATTGCGAATCAGCAAGGAGGAACTGCCGGTGGATATACTCCAGGTGAGTTTGCAGCCTATTACATCGTATGGACTCTCGTCCGTAATATGAATATCGTCTTCACGCCTTATGGCTGGGAGTGGCGAATCCGTCAGGGGAACCTCTCGATGGAATTGATGCGCCCCATGCACCCAATCCACAATGACATCGCCTACTTTTCGGGCTGGAAGTTTGTCGTCATTATCCTCTGGCTGCCGCTGGCACTCTTCCTCTCGTGGGTCTTCAAACCGACCTTCGATATCACATGGGCGGAAGGAATTGCTTTCTTCATCGCTATCTGGGGAGCATATCTGATCCGCACCATGCTGCTTTCGTTGCTTGGGATGATCACATTCTGGACAACCCGCGTCAGCGCGATCTTTGAGTTGTACTTCGGCCTGGAATTAATCCTATCGGGCCGGCTCGTGCCCATGACTCTTATGCCGCAGTGGGTCCAGAGCCTCTCGAACTATCTGCCATTCAAGTGGACATTTTATTTCCCAATTGAGACTCTTGTTGGAAGGATGTCTGCTCAAGAACTTGTGACAGGTATTGGTATGCAGATTCTCTGGATTGTGATCGGCGCCTCCATCCTGAATTTGGTCTGGCGCGCTGCCATAAAGCAATTCTCAGCCGTAGGCGGATAGGAGGCATTAATGAACCCATTCATTTTCTATGTCATTGCGAGGAGCGCTCTTGTTCTTCGCGACGAAGCAATCTCCTTCTTGACAGGATGTGCACCATGAATCCATTCAAACTCGCATGGACTTACTTTCGCATCGGCATGATGAATGAGCTGCAATACCGCGTCAACTTTTTCATCCAGCTTCTTCAATCTGCCATCGCACTGACGACCGGATTAATCGGGCTTTCATTGGTATTTAGTCAGGTCAATAATCTTGCCGGGTGGTCACGGGCTGAATTGCTTGCTGTGATGGGTGTGCATCTCTTGATGGGAGGTGTTATCCGCTCTGCTATTCAGCCAAATATGGAACGCTTGATGGATGATGTATTGAATGGCACGCTCGATTTTGCGTTGACGAAACCAGCGGATGCGCAAGCTTTGGTCAGCATTCGTGAATTCCGCTTTTGGCAATTGACCGATGTGCTGGTTGGGTTGGTAGTGATTGGAGTCGCGGTCGCCCAGCTTCAAGCCAGGATGAACCTGTTGCAAGTTGTAGCTTTTATCCTGGCGCTGATCCTGGGCGCGGTCATGCTGTATTGTGTGTGGCTCATGGTCACATCCATCGCTTTCTGGGTGATCCGCGTGAGCGAGATTGTGAATCTATTTGAAGGACTTTACGCGGCAGGACGCTGGCCTGTTGGTGTCTATCCGGATTGGCTTCGCACGGGCCTCACATTCCTCGTGCCAGTTGCGTTCGCGGTCACTGTCCCTGCGGAGGCAATGACAAATCGACTGACGCCAGAGACATTGTTATTTGCCTTCGGATTGACTGTCATGTTCGTTTTGCTTGCGCGCGGCGTATGGTTAATAGGCTTGCGCAGTTATTCGGGGGCATCTGCATAAATCACATATCTCCAAATAAAAAGCGACTCTTACCGGCGTCGCTTTTTGATTCCATACGGGTTTCTACACTTCAACTTGGATAGCACTACCAGACTCATACCGCTTCAATCCAAGCCGGAAAACTGTCACCGCTAAAAAGAGGAAGACGACTGCTCCGATCAGAAGTTGCGCGAGTGACTGCCATGTAAACGCGCGCACAAACTCCGCTGGGACCGCGCCCATGAACGCCGCGGGAATCAATGTGAACAAAATCAGTTTTGCGTAGTTGTCGAATAATGTTGTGGGATAAATTCCGAAGGTGATCATCGCGTTGAGCACCAGATTCGTCAGGCTGGACATCATCCCGAACCAAAAGGAAAGACTCTGAACCAGAATGAGGAATGCCGCGAAAACGGTTGCCGCTAAAAGCGTCGCGAGAACGAAGCGCAGGAAGCCATCCCAGGTATATTGACCAGAAAGTCCATAACTCAGGAATCCGTATGTAAAGTCGCCCATCCCGCTTGAGATCATCCGAGATGATACGGTGTGTAGTAACACCGGACGCGGAAGGGAAAGATAATAGTCGAGGCGACCCTGGTTGATGATCTCGCTAAGCGTGAATGCGTTGCCGAATAACATGGCAACCAACCCGAACGAGCTGGCGAGCACGCCATATGTGATGTACATGTCGCTGATGCCCCAGCCACGCACTTCTTTGAATCTATCGAAGAATATGATCCAGATCGCGAAATAGATGAAGTCATTGAGAATCATGCCGATGATTTGTGAAATAAACGCGACGCGATACTCCATGGCGGAGAGCAGGTTCGTTTTCCAAACAGCGAGAAGAAATTTTAGTTCTTTCATACTTCAGTTAGTTCGCTGGTCGAGTAGAGCTATGTTCGTCGGCTCGTATCGAGGCCAGTATATAAACAAAATAATTCCTCTTAACAGGTGGTCTCGATACAGGCTTCACTGTTGTTCAACCCTACTCGACCACCGATGAGTGATTATCCTCCATTCAGGGTAAGATAGACTACGCCTCGCCTATAAGAAATGACAAGTGTCATACCAAGCACAATAATCCATACGAGTTGCAACAAGATCACATTTACAAATAATCCTACTGTTGGCGCGACGAATAACTTTGAAGGTCCGTAGATCATTGCTGAAAACGGTAGTGCTTTCGCAATCAACTGCAACCAGTTGGGATAAAAATCCAGCGGGATCAAAAACCCGCCCAGGATAAAAATGAACTTTTGGTAAATCCAAACGAAGGGGGATACGTCCTCTACCAGGAACGCTGATAAACCGATGAGGCAGGTGATGCAGAAATTCAATATCCAAGTACCTAATAAAGCAATGAATGCGAACAGCCAGCCAATGGGTGCGGGCGGCGGACCGACCAGCCACCAGACGACCAATCCACCAAACACTGCATTCATCAATGCGCGGAAAACTGACTCTCCCAAAGAGTTGCTGAATTGATAGAGAAGAAAGCTGTATGGTTTGTTGAGAAGATAAGCAATCGAGCCGTCTTTCACATTATCTGAAATGGTGCGCGCAAGCGCGGGGCGACTCAATTCAATGGTCTCTGCCATCATCAGATACCACATCGTGCTGTATAGAGTCATGCCATTGATAGAATCTGTCCCAGCCGCACTGAATGTCACTTTCCATAGTTGATAGAAGATCCACATAAATGGTGCAATCATCAGACTGCGCCCAATCAATTCGCCAGGATAGGCAAGGCTATTAATAAGTGTGATCTGAAAGATCGCCCAATATTTTCTGAAAGATTTCATTAGATTGAATTATTCCACATGTTTGAATACTACTCGACTGAAAACTATCAGATTCGGGGGACGTCTTCAAGTACGAACTCAAATCCTCCATGCTCACGGATGATCATCTTGTATACTTCTTGAGTGATCCTTTCTCTATCCAATGCCCTAAACTTTACTTCTTGATCTGTTCCCATAAATTCATCCCTTATTTTACCGCTGGCTACGACACAGATTCCATCTGGTCCAGGTTGATAGAACCTGTCTAGTTCTGATAGATATACGGTTGTGTGAATATCATTGCCAAAGACAAAGGAACGAATAACATTGAGGTTCCCTTTGTGAATGCCAATTGAGATGCCAAGTTTGTATCTTTCGACAATGCCTTTCCATGAACGGCAAAGTTGTTCGATCGCCATTAACGTTTGGTTTGCATCGATGAAGGTGAGAAAATATTGATCTCCCAGCACCTGGCGAATTACACCGCCATGCTTCTCGCATATCTCATTGATCAGATCGTCGCACTCGAGCAGGAAATTTTCAACCTGTTCAATGCTTGCTGATTTTACAAAGGGTGTAAAACCTTTTGCGTCAGTAAAAATAATGTATTGGTCCGTGAGCACTCGGGTTCTATGTTTTTGGTCGACTTTGTATATGCTTTGAGGCTCAGTAAATCCCTTGAGATAAAACTCTCCCACGAACGCTGTTTGAATCTCTGCCTTGTTCAGGACTAACCACGCAGCATGTGAAAGATAGATTTCATCGGGCGGCGTGATCTTTTCGATACGCGCGGTTAAGCTCAGGGTTGTACCGATCGTGTCCTGTTCCTGATGAAGAACATCTCCCACTGTAATGATGGCACGAATGGATAATCGTTGTTTTTCGCCCCTGCCGGCCTGCGCGGATCGCAGGTTCTGATGCATTTCTATCGCGGCGAGCGCGGCAGTCGTGACACTGGGAAATTCCATCCAATATGCATCACCCTCATCTTGAAAGATGGACCCGAGATTTTTGATGGCAATCGCGGAGATGAATTGTTTGTGTTGTTTGCGTTGAAGCCCCATCTCGGATTGAGTAAGTGCGGCGATTCTTGGAGTCGAATCAACGATGTCGGTTTTCAGAATGACCGTTGTGCGTAAATTAGGCATATGTATCTTTCTTACTCAGCCAAAATTATTCGTTCTATTCCCTTGAATGCCTCTAATGTGTCATTCCGCAAAGCTTCTCGGGATGAATCGAACATACTCCATCCTTCACTATCTCCCAGGTTCATCACTCTGAGCATCGGAACAAGTTCACGATCCAAATATCTTCTGACTTCTTCATCCGTTAATGGCGCGGCCGGCGGCCATAGTTTCATATTAACAGACAGATGAAACAGGATTGTCTTGATGATCAAAGCAGCCGGTGTAAGGTGTCCAAACATACGCTCGACACCACTCAGGATTTCCGGCAGTTTGCGATTGTCCTGTATGATGTCTGGGGAATTTTCAGGTTTTGTAATTGCGGTACAGGTCAATTCGCTCCATTCCTGAATAAGCGAATCATATTCGGTGGTGATGTGAAATCCCAGCTTTGGCAACGTCCTAGCAGCAGTGACCGCGGAGCGGAATGCATGTGCGTGATCCCTTTTCCCTTCTTGTGGTTCTTTTTCGACGTCGTGAAGAAGAATTGTCCATTTCATCACTTGCTGCTGAATTTTTGTCATGCTCAGATATTCAGGCATCATATATAACCCCAGGAATACACACATCACATGCACAAGTGTTACTCCATTATCATAAGATGCCATCTTGTGCCAGTGAGGAACAGCAGATTCTATTTGGTTCATCCTTTCAATTCTAAAGAAGTCGCCGACCTTTTCTTCGAGGTTATCCCATGACCTTATGCTGCCCTCATTGTAAGAACGGACCAGTCCATGAATAAACTGGTCTAAATCTGGGAAATAAATATCAAACGATGGAATCTCTTGAACTGATCTCATCCTGTAATCGGTTCTACGCATCTCTTGTGATCTCGAACTCGTTCTTCTTCCATTGATTAATTCCACCGTCCACTTGAATGAGGTTTTGATACCCGCGCCGACGCAAAACGGAAATAGCAATCATTGAGCGGTTTCCGCTCCCACATTGAATGGCAACAGGCTTATCCCGAGGAAACGGGAACTCTTCCCATGGAATACGCCCGCCTTCGAAGTGGATCGCACCTGGAATGTGCCCTGCGTTCCATTCCGATGTTTGCCGAACATCTACCAACGTGATTTCATTCAATCTTTCGTGTAACTCATGAACATTCATTGTCCGGACTGTTTCAACGGGATATTCGCGCGCCCAGGCTTCAATTCCGCCATCGAGATAGCCGACCAAATCATCAAACCCAATACGGATGAGTTGCCGCGTCGCCTCGGATCTTTGGTCTGCAGATTCAGCAAGAAGTATGATCCTACTCCCAAACGGAATCACCCAACCCGCCCATGTGGTGAGTGGGGCCTCAACGCGAATTCCATAGGAGTTGGGAATGTGCCCCGCGCCGAATTGTTTTTGATGCCGAACATCTAAAACCACCACGCCTTCATCCATTAAAGCCTTTACTTCCGCGGCGATGAGAGGTTTCAAAACTGGTACGCCGCCCAATATCCTTGCACCTCTTTGATTTATCTCCCGCATATACTTGTAATAAGTCGGATAAGAAGGCAAGCCAGTCAATGAGAATTTGATGAATTCTTCTTCGTTCTTGGCCAGCGCCAGCGCGTTTGTTTTGCGCTCGTTCCCAATGGTTGTTGTTCGTTCAGATGAAACTGGCGCAACGCAAAAAGACCCCGCGCCGTGTGTGGGGAAGACGTCTACTTCGTCGGGTAAATTCAATAATTTATCATGTATTGTGTGATAAAGATGGTGCGCAAGGGAATGTGTATGTTCGTGCCCTAGTAAATCGGTGCGGGCCGCGCCGCCGACGATCAATGCGCCGCCACTGAATAAAGCGGATGGAGTTTTTCCATCAGGTTCAACGATAAGATATGAAATGTGCTCAGGCGAATGCCCGGGGGTGATCATCACGCGGATATGAAAGCCGCCCATATCAATGACAGAATCTTCTGTGAGCGGTTTGTGTTCAAATCCGACTTTGGCATCCACGCTTGCTCCGATCTCAGCGCCTGTTTGATGGGCGATCTCGCGGCATCCTGAGACAAAATCTGCATGCAGGTGGGTATCGAGGACATGTGTCAGGGTAAGCCCACGCTCGGAAGCGGCATGCAGATATCGGTCCACGTCGCGAAGTGGGTCGATCAAAATCCCCTTTTTAGTATCGTGAGACCCAATCAGATACGCAGAATTGCCAAGTCCTGTGTCTACAAATGGTTCAACGAAGTAAGACTTCGACATGATTATCCCTGTGTGATTGAAAACGCAGTTTGAATAAGGGGAGCGTGTTGAAGGGTTTGGTTTCTATTTTACAGGTGATACCTTCGCCGATTCGCCCCTGTGCATTCACCGTGATTAATGCAGCCGCGGGCGTTTCTTTATGCTTCTCTAGGTGTGGCGCCTGAATGGCGCGCAGTTCATCACTCTTCATCTAAATCATCCATCTTCATTGCGTGCGGGGCGTCAGGTTCAAGGACCATTTGATTAAGCCATGCTCTGTTTCAGAGGAGGCAGATATTTTTCCTGAAGACTTGCCATGTGATGGTCCACATGACCAACCATCATGTGGATCAGGGCCCGCGCACTGACGGTGTACCCGCTGGCGGTGCCGTGCCGCAGCGTGGACTCCTGGCGCATGTTGCTGATCGCTAAAATGTTTGCACGACGCAGGTATTCAAATTCTTGAATCAAATCTTTGATCAAATATAGATCATACCCAGCCTCACGGACGTAATCGTTCTGTTCAAAGCCGGGGAGGGGAGTTGGGTCATTGCGTGAGACGCGCAAGAGCCGGTACGAAAAGACGCGCTCGACATCGTTGAGGTGTCCCATTACTTCCTTGATAGACCACTCCTTGGGTGCATCGCGGAAAAGGGCCTGTTCGTCTGTTAGAGTGCCAAGGGCGGCTTGAATTTCTTCGATTTGCTGCGGAAGAGCAGTAAGAATATCACCCCTGGCTTGCGCACGCTGGATGTAATCGGCGTAGAAGGGCGCGTATTCTTCAGATTGGGGAGAAGTGAGAATGGGTGGCATGCGAATTTTCCTTTATCCGATTATATCTTGTAAGAATATTGACATTTGATCCAAAAAACCTTCCAGTTTTTATCTGGAATGCGCTGTCAAATTCCATTAATTGTGACGTGTTTGCGGATTGGTGCTGCGAACGAACCAGCTGTCGCCTGTAGAACCACTTGCAGGGTTAAGCTCATACGCTCCCAGGTCCGGTGCAGAACTGAGATAAGACTCCAATGG
The DNA here is from genome assembly GCA_036741855.1 of Anaerolineales bacterium. GTDB lineage: Bacteria > Chloroflexota > Anaerolineae > Anaerolineales > Villigracilaceae > Defluviilinea. The sequence goes on along the minus strand of DAINRK010000018.1, from coordinate 4,622 downwards.
AAGATCAAAAACAACCTCACTTTTCCATTCGAAGCGCGCGGCGCCAGCGTCAAAAGCAGGACTGCCGTATTGTAATTCTACCTTTTCGTTCAACGACGAGAGCGCCGATCATCTTTTTCATGCAATGTTATCCCATCTCTATATTAAGACTTGTAACGGGTGCGCCTGTGTTTTCGATCGGTCGATCCCTGTATAATCCTGTTGATGAAATCAATCCTTCAACAGATCGTCAATGATGCTCGCTATCTGAAAAATATTGAATATGGCACGCCACGCCCAGGTCACCCCGAAGGAATGGTCAAATATCATATTGCAGAGCTGGAAGAGAACCTGGAAGTCTTAAGATCACTCGGCATCTCAGAGGAACAATACTGGAAATTAAAGTTTCTGATCCACGTCCACGATGCGTTTAAGGCGGAAGCAGTTCCCAATTCGCCAATCCTTCATCCGTATAGCCATGCTTCTTTAGCAAGAAAATTCGCGACCGAATTTACCGCCGATACTGATCTCCTCAACATGGTCCAATACCATGATGTGAATTATGCTCTTTGGCAACAGTTTTCAAATAGAGGTTCATATGATCTAAGTAGATTTTCGGCCCTATTGGAGACTATAATCGATTGGGATCTTTTCCTTATGTTTTTGATCCTTGATGGATGTACGCAGGGCAAAGACCCTGAAAGGCTCCGCTGGTTTATTACTGAAGTGAGGAAGCAAAAACAAACTTTTGTTGACGAAACCTGGTTATTATTAAATGGGAGCAGCGAATGACTTCTATTTCTGTTCAAGCATGGCTGGCGAATCTTGCCCCTGGTATCCGTGCCATTACAAAACAACTGCGTGCCGTGGCACGAAAAAACATGCCGGGGGGAGATGAATTTATTTATCATGATGCGATAGGTTATTCCGTCAGTGATTTGCCTGCTAACCGGATATGTTACATCGCGCCGCAGAAAAAGGGTTATGTCAATTTTGGCTTCTTCTTTGGCGCGGGTCTACCTGACCCTACGAATTTACTGATCGGCGATGGCAAACGCTTGCGGCACGTCAAAGTTTGGAGCGTGGAGGAAGCAAAGAATCCTGCGCTTGCAAAGCTCATTGTCGCGACATGGAAAGAAGCACCTGAGTCAGTTGCAAAAGTCTATGCGGGGATGAAGAAGAGTAAAGTTTAGCGCATATGAAATCTAGTGACCTTCCCATCCTGCCGTTTGCAAGTAAAAAGAAATGGACAGATTGGCTTGCCAAGCAGCATGACAAGTCCCCGGGCGTGTGGCTGAAAATCGCGAAAAGGGATTCAGGCATAGCCTCGGTGACGTATGATGAAGCATTAGAGTCTGCTTTGTGTTACGGCTGGATAGACGGCCAAAAGAAAGGCTTTGATGATAAGTACTGGCTTCAGAAATTCACGCCGCGCGGACCAAAGAGCATTTGGTCGAAGATCAACACGGAAAAAGTGGAGCGCCTCATCGAAAGCGGTGAGATGAGGCCTGCGGGACTGAAATCCATTGAAGCTGCGAAGAATGACGGTCGCTGGGATGCGGCATATGCTTCGCAGAAGAATATTTCCATCCCTGATGATTTCCATTCCGCGTTGGATAAGAACAAGAAAGCTAAAGCGTTCTTTGAAACATTGAAGAGCGCGGAACGATATTCATTCCTGTTCAGAATTCAAACCGCGAAGAAGGCAGAGACTCGTGCGAAGCGCATCCAGCAGTTTATTGAAATGCTGGAGAGAAATGAGAAGTTTCACGAATTTTTGGCGAAGAAAAAGTAATTCTCGTATCGTAAAGTGATAATAAAAGCTCCGGTATCTCTGGAGCTTTTATTTTGCTTCTGCTACATTAACAAGCTTCTCAGAATGCCGTTTCAATTCTGCTTTCAATTCATCCGGTTCCCGTACAATGAAGTGAAACGAAAAAATGGAGATCTGCCTTGCAAGCCAATCCAGATCCTCCACACTGCCACGCATAATGACGCCATCTTTATCAGCCTCCAGAATGCCAAGCACATCGAAGACTTCTTTTTGAGCAGTCTCAATGTCTGTCTTGAGCAGGAGTTCGAAGGCATATCTACGCGGCATGGTCGCAATAGCCTGCATCATGTGAGTCAGCGGATCAAAACCTTCCGGGCGTTTGAAATGCGCATTGAGGATGTCTATGTGAGTGATCCGGTCCAGCCGAAACGAGCGCAAGTCCTGGCGCAGATGGCAGTATCCAACTGCATACCATCTTTGGAGATAATACGTCAGCCCATAAGGATCGAAACCTCGCTCGGTATCTTCTCCCTGGGGAGGGTGATAGTGAATCTGCACGCGTTGCTGTAATTGCGCGGCGCTGCTCATGGTGGTCAGCACTACTTCGCTCGGTGGGGTGGAAGAAGACGGGTTCGGGTCAAGTGTGATTGTTTCAGTCAGCGCCCGGACGCGGCTTTTTAGATCAAGGGGCATCACACGCTCCAGTTTGGCAAAGGCGCTTTCGATGGCGCGGTCAGTTTCGGCGAGATTGAGGCGGCGCGCGGAGATTAATCCGACTGTCAGGGCGAGAGCTTCTTCGTTGGTAAACATCATTGGCGGGAGTTTGAATCCCGCCGACAACATATAGGCTCCATTGCGGCCCCGTTCCGCTTCGATAGGGATGCCGAGATCCTGCAACATAATGATATACCGTCGCAGGGTGCGGATATTCACTTCGAGCCGCTGTGCCAGTTCCGAGCCCGACATGCGTCCATGAGCTTGCAACAGTGCCAGCACGGCAAGTACACGTGTTGTCGGATGATACATAACGGCGAGTATACAGCCGTTCAGGGTGTCCCTGTGAGGCGTGAACGCGAGGTTGGCGATAACCTCAATATTTCTGGTTTTTTTATTAGTCGACGTTTCAGGTATTTTGAAATTTCATCCTTCCACAGTTTTAATTGAGCCAGTTGTGCGAGATGTCGTTCGTATGTATCTTGATTCTGAAAGCCTGCGAACCACATGAAAACTTGTTCACCTTCGCGGACGGGCAATCGTCGAAATGTATTCGGACTATCCTCAGTAATAAAATAGGCGAGAAGCAGCGCGTCCGTTTCCATCAACAGGGGGTGAATCGTGTTTTCAAAGTAGTTGATGAAACCAGCGTCCACAGGTCTATTGAAATAGTAGACGGTAGCCGTCACAAACCCATCCTGTTTTGCACGAATTCCTAAGCGAGGACGAGTTCCATTCAGTGAGAATCCAGAGCCAGGGTTAACGAGGCGTAGTAGGAGGACATTGTCAGAATCAATCATGGTAGCATTCGCTGCATCGCGATGTTCTTTCCAGACGGGGCCGTTGTAAAATGCATTCAACGACTGCTCGCGCGCGGACATATCGTTGAAGCCGCGCAGCCAGATAAATCGATTCGGGTCATCCAGATCATAGAATTGTCCGATTACCTGTATACCTACAGCTTCCTGAGATTCGACAAATTCTCGGTCGAAGAGCTCTATCAATTCGTCGCGCCTGCCCGGGTGAAGAGTGTATTGCCTGAGTTCCACGATCGGCGAATAGATTCGCTGCCTCATAGTCGCTCAAACTCCATGACCCAGTTGGTTTCCCAAGTCTTGCCTCCATCTTCGGAAAATGCTTGCTCCCATTGACAAGACTCCTCGGTGATCTTCGACCAAATGAAGCGGTTGTATATGTGCCGACCTTCAAAGATTTCTTGGGAATAAAATTCACCAATTCCATTTATGAAACCGCCGATCACGGGAGTATCCAGTGTTCCAGTTCTGTCCGTTGACCAGTAAATGCTCCATGCTCTTGAAACTGGGTTGAAAAGTCTCAGGGTGATCGCTTCGATGGAACCTGTGCTCCAATGGAGGATGTTCTCATCCAAATTACCCAACCCACTCAGGATTTTCCGGCTTGTCATTTCTCCATCAAATTCTCCCCATTCCGTTGATCGCTTGAGCCTGGCCTTCAAACTACGGTGATGAACTTTCCACGCGCCGATCAGAAAATCGAAATCATTTCGCCCGTCATTTTCTGTGTTCATGCTTTATTCCTTTATTCTCTCGAATGTATTCATCCAATTTGTTTCCCAGGTTTTTCCGCCATCAATTGAAAACGCCTGCTCCCACTGAGCAGAGTTCGCTGTGATCTTCGACCATGTGAAGCGACAGAATATGTGCCGGCCTTCATAGATTTCCTGCGAATAAAACTTACCCACTCCATCTTTGAATCTGCCGATCATTGGGACGTCCAATAAGCAACTCATGCCCGCTGCCCAATAGATGCTCCATTCCTTTGATTTCACATCGAAGAGTCGTAATGTGTAGCCGTGAGTAGGACCCGACTCCCGGTTCATGATCACTTCGTCGCAATGACCGAGTCCGTTCAATATCTTTTTGCCAACTGCTGTCCCTTCGAATTCCTCCCATTCGGTGCAGCCTTTCAGGCGTTCCTTCAGCCTGCGATGACGCATTTTCCAGCTCCCGACCAGAAAGTCAAAATCGTCCCGTCCATCATTTTCTGTTTGCATTTTCTGCTCCTCATAAATTGTGATTTACTTTTTAGTATAAGGAGTAATGCGGACAGGATCGTTCCTAATTTAGGGCTGGAAAATCGACTTCTTTCAAAGACTTTCCTACCTGTTGTACAA
>DAINRK010000017.1:13369-20127 GCA_036741855.1 Anaerolineales bacterium | reverse complement strand
TGTCTTGGGAGGTTTGTTTGCGGTAGCAAGAGTGCTGCCGAGAGCTCATCCTCTATTCATAATACATTTTGAATATCTTGTTGTAAATTGCCAATAATAATTTCTTGATTGGAGATAACTCTGCAACTCGTTTTCCAAACGAAACGCGTTTCTTCTTATTTCCGCCTTTCAACTCGCCGCGTAGATAGCCAAGTGTATTACTCATGTTCATCGCCAGCGGATCAGAGACCATCAGCCTCAACAAGCCCGCGTCGTTCATGCGTTTGTCCAGTTGGCGGACCTGCCCCATCGGCTTGTCCATATCAAATGGCAGGAATTGTTGAAGGCTAGACTTGTACGCGGTGAATTGCCAGTGTGACGCGCCTGCCATTGCTGCGATACCTTTATAAGCAATTCTCCAATCTTTCGTTTCCGCATACACTTTGCGATTCTCTTCTTCGGTTTGCCCAAGAGAGAGATTGAATTCGAGAAATCTTTCCCACGGGATAAATTGTCCCTCTTCAAGTTGAGCGTTTTTGCCTGCCCAATCCAGCGTAGCACCATAGAACTCAGGTGGCGTACGGAAGGGACGTGCGGTCACCATGCCGACGTTAGGAAAGGTTTCTAAAATTTCTACAGAACGCGAGAGCCACTTTGGAGAAAACAAAACATCACTATCTGTATAAGCAATGATCTCACCAGGCGCTCCTGCAAGGATGACATTCCACGCGCCACCTTTGCCCATGTTCTTCTCAGAAAGAATCAAATACTGGATTCTGCCTTCTTCCTTTTCCTTCACGAGAAAATCGCGTGCCTCTTCACATGAACCGTTATCGAAGACCATCAGGTCAAATGGCAGACCCGCGTCTGTTCTCATTGATTCCATGCACACTTTCAGCACATCGAGTGTCTCGGCATAGAATCCGCTCAGGAAGGGAATGTAGTTGAGTAACGCAACCGTGATCCGCTCGGGGCGGGCTACGTCTTTGACGAATTTGGCGGGGTTTTGACCTTTTCTCATGGCAGTGTCAAGTTCCAGGTTTCAAGTATCAGGTTGAAGCAATGATCGATATTATAGATTCAAGAATCGACTTTCGAATTATCGAATTATCTTCCTTAATCGCTTCTTCCATCTCTTTGGTCTTACCACATTTTCAATCATATCTTCCGGCAGGAAGAAAAATACAGCACGTAGAAGCAATTCCAGCTTACGTGTAAAGCGCACGAATGTGATTTTCGGGCGTACCAGCTTTCCACTTTTTGTCAATTGATGTGTTGCATCTAAAATCGTGTAACGGACTGCGCCTTGTCCACCGGCAAGACGAATGTTCTCATTTGTATCAGGGTGCTCGTAGTGCGGCTTTCCGCCTGGCAGGTGACTGTAATCGTGGTTCTGATGCACGATCATCATTGACGACGTGCAATCAATCACTGGCCATTTTTCCTGGCGGGCTTTGTAGATCATCCAGTTATCCCAGCCTGCGCGGCCAATGGCGAAATCAGGAATATCTTGATAGCAGGATTTGGGGAATAAGAAAAAATCGCTTCCAGCCGGACGATGAAGCGTACCCTGACGATGGACAATAGACGATAGATGATCTTGCCAACCTTCGGTGAATTCGATGGGTTGGGTTATGTCAAAGTCCCAACGCTGGCTTAACAATACAAATTTATCTCTCAAATTCACAGCTTGCTTGGCGGCAGCAACAAAGTCGCGCACAAGGATCATGTCTGCATTGATGATACAGAGCAGTGGACTATTGCTATTTTCACGCGCGAGCTGAAACATGGACGAAATTAAAGGCGTACCATTTTGGTTGCAAGCAACGTGTGGTATGTGCTTCACACCTAATTCGTGCGCGACTTTGGCGAGACCTGTCTCTTCGCCAAGAAGAATGACAGCGACATCAGACAGCAAAGTCCATGATTTGATAGCGTTGTGTTGAATCGTCGCGATGTGCGAATCAGTGAAAGGCTTGGGGGCGGAGAATAAAGTGATCAGTGGCATAAATCGTTCACAGGTTGGCAGGTTGAAACGTTTGAACGTTCAAACCTTCTAACGTTTCAACGCCCTTTTATCAATATCTTTCAAAGTTTTGTGCTTCACCTGCGAATTGATTTCCATCAACTGCGATTCGTTGTGAACGATATCCAAAACTTCTTTCCAGGAAAAATCATCGCGACCATCGAAGCGGCTATAAACCTGACGCATGAATTCGAGATCTTCAGGAGTGTCTACTGTCCAGCGGTAGTCGCCGAAGTCTGTAGTGTGATGGAGGAGGGCGATGTTGAATCCACGCGGGGAGGTGCCTGTTTCAAGGGTTCGGCTCTGATGAGTCAGTTCCACGCCTTCATATAAATATGGCATCACATGCTCACGGTGCTGAGGCTCTTTGGCTTCTTTCCACGCCTGTTCCAAAACTTTAAACGTACAGGCTTCTATATCTAAGCCAATTGGATATGTGCGGTGATAGGGAGGCGGGAAACGGCTGCAGACAAAGTCGTATTCATCTTCAAGCAAAGTGTTAACGACGTTGTCAATCAGGTTAGGGTCCATAACAGGACAATCTGCCGTGATGCGGACTACAACATCCGCTTTCGCTTTTTTCGCGGTCTGATAGTAACGGTCCAGCACGTCAAATTGACTGCCGCGAGTGAAGGGGATTCCGCTAAAGTCGCAATATTCGGCGACAGGGTCGTCAGAAGCATCTGTCGTCGTTGCGAAAATGGTTTCAGCAACGGTAGCAGATCGCGAGGTCCGAATGAAGACGCGCTGCAGCATAGGCTGTCCCGCGATGTCTGCGAGGATTTTGCCGGGCAATCGTGATGAATTCATGCGCCCTTGAATAATGGCAATAACACGTGGTTTCATGGTTTGGAAGTTGCTCTCAGGTTTTTCCTGTTAACTCATATGCTTTAAGAAGTTTACCAAAGTTCTTTTTCCAATCTGCTCTCTGTTCGGCGGTGCTTCGAGCAGTTTCGCCAATTTTCTTAAGTGACCTGCGACTTTTTATCGCATGCAAAATCTTGGCAGCAAGATCATCTGCATCGCCATCGCTAAATAACCAGCCATTTTCGCCTTCGATAATCCATTCCTTGTTTCCGGGGATATCTGAAACCAGACATGGCACGCCACATGCCAGCGCCTCCATCAATGAAACGGACGAGCCATCCACATGCGATGGTGAGATATAAATATCAGCCATTTGATACCACCGTGGGAGATCAGCATAGGTAACCTGCCCACCAAAATGGACTCTGTCCATCACGCCGCCGTTCATTAGAATCTGACGGATGCGCGCGCCGTGCGAGCCTCCACCTAACAAAACAAGATTAACGTTTGGGTTGCTTGCTGCCACTTTGACAAACGCCTTTGCCAGAACATCCACACCGTAGATTTCTTCCCACGTGCGATTGCAAAACAAAGTGAATGATTTATGATTTTGGATTGACGATTTACGATTTGCGCTCTCCTTCTTTCCTCTTTCTTCTTTCTTAGGCACAAAGTGTTCAATATCGACTCCCCATGGAAAGACAATGGTATTTTCAGGGTTCATCCCATAGCTGATGGCTTTCTCGCGCGTGAACTGGGCGTCGCTGACAAAGTAAGCGCTTCGTTTCAATGCGTAACGCGTCACCCACTTCATCCATGAATTACGGTCGGCATCCTGGACAAGGTCATAGCCCCAGCACATGGTGAGGATGGGACGAAACCCACTCAGCACCGCGATGAATGCACAAGTTTGTATCGGACCCGCGTGGATCAGATCAGGCTTTATCTCTTTGGTCAAACGTCGAAAGTCGAATGTCAGACGTGGGAGATCACTCCAGCGAAACTCACGTTGCCCGCCTGCCCATAGAACTTGCTGAACGTTGGAAGGTACAGAGCGATCTTCCACCTGACGCGTGTTCGCCTCAAGCTTTAAATAATAAATCTCATGCTTCGTTTTTGATAATGAAGACAGAAAGCGGTAATCGTGAGGGGTATAGTTTTTACTGAAGTAGATAATTCTCAAAGTTCCATGTTCCAGGTCACAAGTTCCAAGTTTTAAGAGCGGCTTGCTGAGTTCGCTCGGCGAGGATTCTTGAGAATCCCCTGTTTCAATCCACCGATCAAAGCTTTTGTCTTTTTGGCTTGCTCGTAATATGTTTTGAAAGTTTCCTCCTTAATATGCTCCACATCTAGCGCCGCATAAAGCAGGGATTGCACTTCCACCGACGAACGCCGCGCAAAACCAAGAAAGCGCGCGAATTCAGCAGTGGATTCACAATCAAACCCTTCTGCAATATTCGTCATTGCGGAAACTGCTGCACGCTGAATCTGGTCGCGCATCCCAAAGTCCTTCGCCAGTGCTCCAGCAGAAGTTATGTTGTAGATCATCTTCACCAATTTGCGCGCTTCCTGCCAGGCAATCAAATCTTCAAACTTTGTTATGGTAGCCATTGTTATCTCCTTCGGAAATATGAATGACTCTTGGAAATTCAATACCAACAAAAAAACTTGGAACATGGAACCTGAGTCTTGGAACTCTAAGCACCTAAATCTGTCCAACGTAATTCCTTGCCTAAAGGCATATCAGTCAATGCTTTTGTGCCGATGACATTTTCGATCTGGTCGGGCCTGATTGCTCCAATTGTGGCCGGACGAAGCACATCGATCATGTCACGGGTAAAGACTTCACCAGCCTGGATATCGCGCGCCGCGCGCAGGCAGCGACGTTGCACGACGGCAGTATCTATCTCATTTTCCGCAATGAACTTATCGGATGAGCCGAGCGAACGTTCGAGCAGGCGCGTCTCTTCGACCATTCTCGCCCATTTAGCGGGATCCATCGCAAACTTGTGGTCGGGACCTTCGCGGTCGTTGCTATCTGTGAAGTGACGCTCGATGACGCGCGCACCCAACGTCACCGCGCCGAGTACGGGAGCGACCGCGTGCGTGTGGTCGGAGAGTCCCAGAATCACATCGGGGAACATCGTGGCATAAGTCTTCAACACGTTGATATGCAAATGGTCATAGTTATTAGGGCTGGCGGTGTAATTGGTGTTGCACTGCATCAACACCAACTGCCTGTTGATCTTCAAAATCGCATGGACAGCCTTCTGCACTTCGCCAATCGTGGATGCGCCCGTCGCGACAAAAAGCGGCTTGCCTTTACTTGCCATCCGCTCCAGTGCTTCGATCCAGTCAATTTCGCCGGAACCGGCTTTATAGACTGGCACATACGGGTCAAGGAAATCGATCGCGTTGAAATCATACGGTGACGAGAAATAATCAATACCCACTTCCTGACATTCTTCTACCAATGTCATAGACCAATCAAAGGGAATGGACGCGGCGCGATAGACCTCGGTCACAGATTTCTTCCACGTTGCCTGGTGGCTGACCTGCGAGTTCATATGTGAGAAGCCGTAGTCTGAGACAATCTTCGGCGCGTCGAAGTTCTGGAATTTGGCGGCGTCTGCTCCGGCTTCCTTCGCCAGGCGGATAAGCAGTTTCGCCCGTTCCAAGTTGCCATCGTGATTTGCAGCGATGTCCGCGATGAAATAGGTCGGGTGATCTAAACCAATAATTCGATTGCCGAATTTGATTTCCATGTCTTCTCCTTTTGAGAAATGAGGCTATTGATGATTCAAAATCTTTCTTGCTTCTATAGGATTTCCATGCGTGAATATATCAATTTCAAGGGTTTGGAACAAATCCACATTTGGATTCCACAAGTCGCCAAGCACAACAGAGACACCTATGGAATGAAGTTGTTCTATATCCACTGGGCGGAACATACCATAAGAGATACTGGCACAATCCGTCCTGATTTTTTGTAAGTACTCGGCATAATAGGCCAGCCTTCCACGCAGCAGAGCACGGACAGTTAATTCGGGATGGGCTAGTTTGGTTTGAAGCAATTCGTTATGGTCAACAAACAAAAGCAAGGCGTTATCTTTTGTGCCCGTTCGCTCCAATAAGCGGACAACTTCCTGTGTCAAACCACCCTCAGAGCTAAAAATAGTTTTTATATCCAGAGATAAAATTACACCTATCTCCCGGGCCCAAACAAGAACTTCTTCCAATTTAGGCAAAGGCTCACCGTCAATTCTAAATTCCTTCAATTCTCCCCAAGTCATATCGTGACACCATCGGCCATCAGGCAATTGATAATTATGGCGCAGAAATGGGATACCATCACGACTCATTTGCACATCCACTTCGACCAAATCTGCACTCAATTGATGTGCCAGTTGTATCGCGGGCCAGGAATTCTCAGGAACATCAGCTTGAATACCGCGGTGCGACTCAATGAGAGTGCGTCCTGTTTTGGATTTGAGAAGTTCAAGAGTCATAGATCGCTTCTTGGGATATCGTATTTTGCAATGTATGGATTAGATGGGATTTTTCCCATTGACTGATTTCCCATAGAAACTTGGTCCTTAGTTCAATTGTTGCATAGGATGCTTGAATTGAATTCTTGGCAAAACGCACAAGGTCATCTATTGTGTATCCAAATTCCCTAGCTATAGTAATATATTCGTCACAGAGAGAACGGCCAATAATGGAAGGGTCATCGCTATTAATTGTGATATTTACACCTAATTCATCCAACTTACGAAAGGGATGCTGTTGCATTGTCGGATAAATATTGAGGCAAACGTTGCTTGTTGGGCAAATATCAAGAGGAATTTGGCGTTCAACCAATTCTTTAACCACGTTCATATCCTCAATAGAGCGAACGCCGTGACATATACGATCTGCCTGCAATTCCCGGATTGCACCTAGAACG